>NZ_JBPYCT010000015.1:0-13949 GCF_051846875.1 Flavobacterium sp. ARAG 55.4
GCCGATGTAGCTCAGCTGGCTAGAGCAGCTGATTTGTAATCAGCAGGTCGTGGGTTCGAGTCCCTCTATCGGCTCAAAAAACCATCTAATTTTTTTAGATGGTTTTTTTGTTTTTAGACTTTGTGTTAGTTGATATAAAAAAAATGCCGTCTGTAATCAAACAGACGGCATTTCTTATTATTTCGTGTTATTTATTTGAAATTATATTTTTATCGGTTTTTCTGCAGTAAATATAAAATAAAAACCGATAAGTATAAAAGGAATGCTTAGCCATTGACCTGTAGAAAGTAACCCTAAGGCGTTTTCAAAACCACCCTGGCTCTCTTTAACAGATTCCACTACCATTCGGACTGAAAATAATAATACTAAAAACAATCCAAATAAAAATCCTGATTTTTCTCTGGTTTCTGTTTTCCAGTATAGGTAAAACAGAATTGCAAATACAAAAACGTAGCAAAATGCTTCATATAATTGTGCCGGATGTTTAACAGGTACCTGAGCTAATAAGTTAGCGAATTTAGGATTTGTAGCAATGGCTGTGTAGGCTTCTTTCGGGTTTGGAATCTGTGTAGCATTTACAGCATCCGCTTTGCTGAAATAATCGTGAATAAATTTTACACCAAAAGCAGAGTTAGTTTCTTTTCCAACAATTTCTGAATTGAAAAAATTACCAAGTCTTACAAAGATGGCACCACTCGCTACAGCGATTACCACACGGTCTAAAATCCAGAGCAAAGGTCTTTTTAAGATTTTTTTGCTGTAATAATACATGGCAACAATTATTGATATTGCTGCTCCATGGCTTGCGAGTCCCTGATATCCTGTGAATTCAAATTTAGGTGAAAATCTGAATGGTAAAAATATTTCAAGAAGATGGTTTCTGAAATATTCCCAATCATAAAATAAAACATGTCCTAAGCGGGCACCAATGAGTGTAGCAAGAACTGTCCAGACAAATAAAGAATCCAGTTTTTCAAGAGATTCATTTTCACGTTCAAAAATGTTTTTCATAATGTACCAGCCTAATCCAAAGGCAACTACAAACATTAAACTGTAGTATCTAATTATAAAAAAGCCTAAGTCGATACCTTCTGAAGGATTCCAAACGATATTTAAAGCGTGTGTCATGTATTTTTTTTTATATGTAAAAGTAAATATTTTAAGTAAAACCGGTACTAATTAAAGGTTAATGTTTGTGACTGTTTCTTTTTTCAGGAACGGGATCGTAACCGCTTTTGCCCCATGGGTGACAGCTAAAGATTCTTTTTAGGCCTAAATAGCTTCCACGGAAAAGACCATGAGTTTTTAGAGCTTCAATCATATAAGCAGAACACGTGGGTGTGAATCTGCATGTTGCCGGCGTTAGTGGCGAAATGACTAGCTGGTAAATTCGCACCAAAATTACAAACGGCAAGATGATGATTTTTGAAAACATTTTTGCTATTTATGAAATGATTTTAAATTATAATAAAATATTCTCACGTATGATTTTATAAAATCAGATGCTAAAACTGGTTCCTTCTTTGCTGTCTTTAAGTTGAATTCCTAAAGCTGATAACTGGTCTCTAATGTGATCAGACATGGCAAAATCTTTATCGGCACGTGCTTTATTTCGCATGTTTATTAGCATGTTTATGGTTCCTTCCAATTTGTCATTGCTGCTGTCGGCTGTTTTTTGATTCTCTAATCCCAGCACATCAAATACGAAAGATTCCATTGTTGTTGAAAGAATTTCTAAATCTGCAACACTGATTGTTTCTTTGTTTTCTTTTAACAGATTGACAAAACGTACCCCTTCAAATAATTGGGCGATTAAGATTGGGGTATTAAAGTCATCGTTCATCGCATCGTAGCAAAGTTGTTTCCAGCCTGCAATATCAACTGTACTATTGCCTGCGGTTTTTATTTGCTTTAGCGAATCAATGGCTTCCATTAGTCTTTTATATCCTTTTTCTGCGGCCATAATTGCTTCGTCCGAAAAGTCAAGAATGCTTCTATAATGTGCCTGCAGCATAAAAAAACGCGCTACTGAAGCTGAAAAAGCTTTGCTGAGAATATTGTTTTTGCCTGATAGAATTTCTCCGGGTAAAATATTGTTTCCTGTAGATTTAGCCATTTTTTTACCGTTTAAAGTAAGCATGTTGGCATGCATCCAGTAATTGACAGGAGTTTGTCCGGTGCAGGCTTCATTTTGAGCGATTTCACATTCGTGGTGTGGAAATTTTAAGTCCATTCCGCCTCCGTGAATGTCAAAATGATTGCCAAGATATTTGGTACTCATAGCAGTACATTCTAAATGCCAGCCTGGAAAACCATCACTCCATGGAGAAGGCCAACGCATGATATGTTGCGGTTCAGCTTTTTTCCATAAAGCAAAATCCTGTGGGTTTCTCTTGTCTGATTGACCGTCAAGGTCTCTTGTATTGGCAAGCATATCTTCAATATTACGGCCACTCAATCTTCCGTAATGATTGGTTTTATTGAATTTTACCACATCAAAATAAACAGAGCCATTTGCTTCGTAGCCAATTCCTGAATCAATTATTTTTTTGATGATTTCAATTTGCTCAATAATATGACCTGTTGCGGTAGGTTCTATACTTGGAGGTAAAAAGTTAAATGCTTTTAGAATTTCATGAAAATCTACAGTATAACGCTGTACTACTTCCATTGGCTCTAATTGTTCTAATCTGGCTTTTTTAGCAATTTTATCTTCTCCTTCATCAACATCATCCACAATATGCCCCACGTCAGTGATGTTTCTGACGTATCTTACTTTATAACCCAAATGAATAAAATATCTGAAAATAACATCAAAAGACATAAAAGTCCTTAAGTTTCCAAGATGTACATTACTGTAAACTGTGGGTCCGCAAACATACATTCCAATGCTTCCTTCATTGATAGGTACAAATAGTTCTTTTTCTCCTGAAAGGGAATTGTATATTTTTAGTGTTTGAGTATTGTAGATTGACATGTTTTGTTTTTTGTGAGCTGTTTTTCAGTTTGTTTTCTTTTAAGAAAGGACTGAGTTTTTATGCAAATAACAGTGTTTGTTAGAATTTAGTTTCTAATTTGATATAGTCTAAAAATTCTCTTCTGCATTGTGCTTCTTTGAATTTTCCTCCAAATTCAGATGTTACAGTGCTACTTTCAATATCGCTGATTCCTCTGGAGTTTACACAAAGATGTTTGGCATCAATAACGCAGGCTACATCTTCAGTTCCTAAAGCTTGTTGTAATTCCTGAACAATCTGCATAGTAAGACGTTCCTGTACCTGAGGTCTTTTAGAATAATATTCTACAATACGATTCATTTTGGATAAACCTATTACAGTACCATTAGAAATATAAGCAACATGAGCCCGGCCAATAATAGGTAATAAGTGGTGTTCACAGGTAGAGTAAACAATAATATTTTTTTCCACCAGCATTTCACCATATTTGTAGTTGTTGTCAAAAGTAGAAGCTTTTGGTTTTCTGGCAGGGTTTAATCCACCAAAAATTTCTTTTACAAACATTTTTGCTACACGATTAGGTGTACCTTTTAAGCTGTCGTCGGTAAGATCCATTCCAAGAGTTAAAAGAATGTTTTCGACATCTTTTTTTATTTTTTCAATTTTTTCATCATCCGAAATGGCAAAAGCGTCTTCACGCATTGGATTTTGTGCACTTGAACCAATGTGATTGTCTCCTATGGAATCGTGCAGTTCTTCATTTTGTATCATTAAATACTACTGTTATAATGGGTGTATATTTTTAAGGCTGTAAAGATAATTAATATAAACTAAAGAATTTCTATAGCTTTTAATAAAAAAATAGGCGCTCTTAGGTGTTATTTGTGGTATTATTTAAAATCACAAAGACAATAACTTTTATAATTCGTTATTGTCTTTGTCTTGTGTTTTTAAAAGAAGGTTCTTGTTTTATCTTGCATTGTATGTTGCAATAGCATCTTTTAATATATTAACTGCTTTTGTTAAATCTTCCTTGTTAAGGACATAAGCAATACGTACCTGATTTAAGCCCATTCCCGGAGTGGAATAAAATCCTGCCGCTGGAGCCACCATCACGGTTTCGCCATTTAGATTATAACTTTCTAATAACCATTGTGCAAAAGTTTCGGTGTTGTCTACCGGAAGTTCGGCAATGCAATAGAATGCAGCTTTAGGCGGCGTTACTTTTACACCTTCAATTTTATGTAATTCGGTTATTAAAGTGTCTCTTCGCTCTTTGTATTCTCTGATTACTTCGTCAAAATAACTTTGCGGTGTGTCAATAGCTGCCTCACAGGCAATTTGTTCAATAGTAGGCGGACATAAACGTGCTTGCGCAAATTTCATTGCGGTTGCAATAACCTGTTTGTTTTTAGTAACCATGCAACCAATACGAGCTCCGCACATGCTGTAACGCTTAGAAACCGAATCAATCATAATTACGTTTTGTTCTAAACCGATTAGATTCATTACCGAATAATGGAGGTCTTTTTCATCGTAAATAAATTCGCGATAGACTTCATCAGCAATTAAAAACAAATCGTGTTTTTTTACTAATTCACCTAATTGCTGAATTTCAGATTCTGAATATAAATTTCCAGTCGGATTACTTGGATTACAAATTAATATAGCCTTAGTTTTAGGAGTTATTAATTTTTCAAAAGCTTCAATGGAAGGCAGAGTAAAACCGCTTTCAAAACTTGAATTCACAGGGATTACAGTAGCACTTGATTCTTCTGAAAAAGCATGATAGTTTGCATAAAAAGGTTCTGGGATGATGACTTCATCTCCCGGATCCATAATACTTCCTAATGCAAATAACAAAGCTTCAGAGCCGCCAGTAGTAATCATAATGTCAGTATGGTCAACTCTTACATTTTGATTGGTATAAAACTGAGCTAATTTTTTACGATAACTTTCATAACCTGCCGACGGACCATATTCAATAATGTCCATTTTTATGTTTTTAATGGCTTGAATGGCTATTTCTGGACTTTTTATATCGGGTTGACCTATGTTTAAGTGGTATACTTTCAGGCCTTTTTTGTTAGCTATGTCAGCAAATGGTGCCAATTTACGAATTGGCGATTCAGGCATTTTACGGCCTCTTATTGAAATCTCAGGCATCTTATATAAAAATTTGCTACAAATTTGCGATTTTTTTTTTGAACTATGTCACTATCGATTTACAATTTGAAATTATATCATTTTATAAACAAGAAATTTATTAACTTTATAGAAACAGCCTTGCGATGAAAAAAATTATCTTATTTTTTTTGCTCTTTGGTTTTGCGATTTCAGCTTTTTCGCAACAGGACTTTCAATTTAAAAATACAAAAAGTAATAAAATCAGAGTTCCTGTAAAAATAATTAATAATTTAGTTTTTATTCCCGTTAAGGTAAATGGTGTTGAGCTTCTGTTTTTGTTAGATTCCGGCGTTGAAGAAACTATTTTATTTGGGCTGGAAGATACTAAAGAACTTAACCTGAATCGTGTTGAGAAAATAAATATCAGAGGATTAGGGAGTAATGAAGCAGTTGAAGGGCTTAAGTCCGGAGGTAATTTATTGGAAATAGATAAATTACAGTCTGAAAATCATATGTTGTATTTAGTTTTAGATCCATTATTTAATTTATCCGCTTTTGTTGGCATTACAGTCAATGGCATTATTGGTTCGTCAGCATTTAAAAATCATTTGATTGAAACAGATTATCGAAATAAAGTAGTTTTCTTTTATAAAACCGACTCTAAATATCACCATAAGATTGAAAAAAAATACTCTAAAATCCCCATTTTTATAGAGAAAAACAAACCTTATATCAATTCTTTGGTGTGGATGGACAGGGATGAAGTTAAGGCGAAACTGCTTATCGACAGTGGTAATAGTGATGCAGTCTGGCTTTTTGATCAGCTTTCCGATAAAATAGATGTACCGCAAAACAATTTTTATGATTATTTAGGACAAGGCTTAAGTGGTACAGTGGAAGGGAGGAGGGCTCGAGTGGTTAAGTTTTCGATAGGTGATTTTCAGTTTGATTTCCCTGTTGTGGCATTCCCTGATGCTGCTTCTATAAAAAATATCAGTTTGCAGTCTAATCGATTAGGATCATTGGGAGGAGCTATTTTGAAACGGTTTTCGGTTGTTTTCGATTATAAAAATAGCTGGCTGTATTTAAAGAAAAATAAATCTTACAAAACTCCTTTCTATTATAATAAAAGCGGAATTGAGATTTGGTATACAGGTTTGCAGTTAGTGCCGCAAATGGTTATTAGTATGAACAATTCAATAGTTATAAGTGGTGAAGCTAATAAATCCGCTAATAAATACCGACTGGAGTTAAAGCCTGTTTATGAAATTGGTTATGTCCGGGAACAATCGGGGGCTTTTGAGAGTGGTCTTAAAAAAGGGGATCTTTTAGTAGCTATTGACGGAAAACCAGCATATAATTTTTCGTTATCGGAAATTAATTCTCTTTTATGGTCCGAAGAAGAAATCTGGATAGAATTAAGTATTCAGAGGGATGGAAAACTGATGGATTTCAGGTTTCGGTTACTTAATGTTTTATAAAAAAAATGCTTCCTGTTTTAAGAAAGCATTTTGAACAAGTTTTAAAGAGAAACTACTTCGCCTTTTATTTTCAGAGGAATTCTTCCTTCGTGATAATTGATGGCATTTGATTCTACTGTTATTGTTTTTCTGATTGGTCCGGGAGTCATGTCATATTTTATATCAATTTTGCTCGATTTTCCAGGTTGTACTGTTTCGTTTTGTTTTGATAAAACAGTGCAGTTGCTTGTGGAATGAACAGAATAAATGAGTAACGGAGCATCACCGGTATTGGTGTATTCAAATGAGCGAATACCATTGTCGTCTTTTTTATTGACAGTTCCGTAATCAATGGTATTATTTTGGGCTTTAAATTCTATTTTAGCTCCTTTTTGAGCAAATCCTATACCACTAAATAATAAGATTGCTGCTAATGTGGCTATTTTTTTCATGGTTGTTGGTTGTTTAAAAAGTAAATATACTTTGTTTTAATTAGTGCACAAATTTTTATTTCTCTTTTTATAGTGTACTTTATTATTTACTTTTGTTCCCGAATTAAAATACAAAAATCAGACCAAAGTAAATGGTTTATTTGTTGATGTGTTTATTTGCTAATATGGTAGTTGTTTGCTGTTTAGCTCTTTAGCCGCATCTGCAAATTGACAAATAAACGAATCAACATAGAAAAATGACAATTCCCGCACAATTTGACGCTAAAACAATAGAGCAAAAATGGTATGATTACTGGATGAAAAACAACTATTTTCATTCGGAACCGGATCATAGAACACCTTATACCATTGTAATTCCTCCGCCAAACGTTACCGGAGTTTTACATATGGGGCATATGTTGAACAATACTATTCAGGATGTCTTAATAAGAAGAGCCCGTTTAAAAGGATTTAATACCTGCTGGGTACCTGGAACAGATCACGCTTCTATTGCAACAGAGGCTAAAGTTGTGGCAAAATTAAAAGCAGAAGGAATCAACAAAAACGATTTGACCCGCGAAGAATTTTTAAAACATGCCTGGGAATGGACTGATAAATATGGCGGAACAATTCTTGAGCAGCTTAAAAAATTAGGTGCTTCCTGCGATTGGGAACGTACTAAGTTCACAATGGATCCGGATATGTCAGCTTCTGTAATAAAATCGTTTGTTGATTTGTATAATAAAGGTTTGATTTATCGTGGTTATCGCATGGTAAACTGGGATCCGGAAGCTAAAACAACTTTGTCAGATGAAGAAGTTATTTATGAAGAACAACAAGGGAAATTATTTTTCTTAAAATATAAAATTGAAGGTTCTGAGGAATTTTTGACTGTCGCTACAACTCGTCCGGAAACTATTTTTGGAGATACTGCCATTTGTATCAACCCAAATGATGAGCGTTTTACACATTTGAAAGGTAAAAAAGCAATAGTTCCAATTTGCGGAAGAGTAATTCCGATTATTGAAGATGAATATGTAGATGTAGAATTTGGAACAGGATGTTTAAAAGTGACGCCTGCGCACGATATGAACGATAAAACTTTGGGTGAAAAACACAATCTTGAAATCGTTGATATTTTTAATGAAGATGCAACTTTAAATAGCTTCGGATTACATTACCAAGGAAAAGACCGTTTTGTGGTTCGTACTGAAATTGCAAAAGAGCTGGAAGAAATTGGGGCTTTGGCAAAAACAGAAATCCACTTAAATAAAGTGGGGACTTCTGAAAGAACAAAAGCGGTAATCGAACCAAGATTATCGGATCAATGGTTCTTGAAAATGGAAGAATTGGTAAAACCAGCAATCAAATCCGTTTTGGAAGATGGTGATATTAAATTGCATCCAGCTCGTTTCAATAATACGTATGCGCATTGGTTAAACAATATTCGCGACTGGAATATTTCGCGTCAATTATGGTGGGGACACAGAATTCCGGCTTTCTATTACGGAGACGGAAAAGAAGATTTTGTTGTTGCAGAAAATATCGAAGATGCTTTGGCATTAGCCAAAGAAAAAACTTCAAACTCCCAACTTCAAACTTCTGACTTGAGACAAGATGTTGATGCATTAGATACTTGGTTTTCGGCGTGGCTTTGGCCAATGTCCGTTTTTGATGGAGTTGTAAATCCGGAAAACGAAGAATTTAAATATTATTACCCAACAAACGACTTAGTTACAGGTCCGGATATTTTATTTTTCTGGGTTGCGAGAATGATCATTGCAGGTTACGAATATGCTGGCGAAAAACCATTCACTAATGTATATTTAACAGGTTTAGTTCGTGATAAACAACGTCGCAAAATGTCTAAATCATTAGGAAATTCACCTGATCCTTTGGATTTAATTGAGAAATTTGGTGCAGACGGAGTTCGTGTAGGATTGCTTTTAAGCGCTTCTGCCGGAAATGACATTATGTTTGATGAAGAATTATGCAATCAAGGAAAAGGGTTTTCGAATAAAATTTGGAATGCTTTCAAATTGATTAAAGGCTGGGAAGTTTCAGATTCTATTCCGCAACCGGAATCATCAAGAGTAGCTATCGAATGGTACGAAGCTAAACTGCAACAAACTTTAGTTGATATTGAAGATAATTTCGAGAAATATAGAATTTCTGATTCATTAATGGCTATTTATAAATTGGTTTGGGATGATTTCTGTTCTTGGTTTTTAGAGATGATCAAACCGGCTTACCAACAGCCAATTGACAGCGTAACTTTTGCGAAAGCAATCGAAATGTTAGAGAGTAATTTAAAATTACTTCATCCTTTCATGCCATTCTTAACAGAGGAAATTTGGCATTTAATTGCCGACAGAACCCCGGAAGAAGCTTTAATTGTTTCAAGCTGGCCGGAAGTAAAATCATTTGATGTAAAGTTAGTTACTGATTTTGAAAATTCAATTGAAGTAATTTCAGGAATCAGAACGATTCGTAAGGACAAAAATATTCCGTTTAAAGATACCATTGAATTAAAAGGAATCAACAGCGAAAATGTTTCAACTTATTTTGATTCGATTATAACGAAATTAGGAAATGTTTCCGCTTTCGAATATGTTTCTGAAAAAGTAGACGGTGCATTGTCTTTCCGGGTGAAATCAAATGAATATTTTATACCTATTACAGGAAATATCAATATCGAGGAAGAAATCGAAAAATTGAATGCGGAGTTAGTGTATATAAAAGGATTTTTAAAATCGGTGCAGGCTAAATTATCAAATGAAAAATTTGTTAACGGCGCACCGGAAAAGGTAATTGCTAACGAAAGACAAAAAGAAGCGGATGCTTTAGCTAAGATTGAAACGATTGAGCAAAGTTTAGCTGGATTAAAATAAAAAAAAACACCTTTTTTTATTACAAAAGCCAAAGTGGATTTTAGGTTTACTTTGGCTATTATTTTTTAGGATAATACTAGTTAAAGTAATTTAAATATTCTTTTTTCTTACCTAAAATGTCTTTTTATCGACAAAATTAACAGATTAACTATTTTAAGTTTTTTTTAACATTTCGTTCATTCATTTACATTTAACTTTGAAAGTCTTATTGTTAAAACGTATACTTAATGATAGGAAGAATGATTTCAGATTTCTTTTTTTTTTGAAATTTTTTTTATTGGTATTCAAGTTCCTCAAGCTTGTTTTTTAACCTAAATATGTTTTTTTCATTACTGGAACAAATGTAATTATTAGATATTGGTTAAATTTTATTGTCTTAGACCAATTGATTGATCGCTTCATGTACTATTTTATGAAGTTTATTTTATGAAGGTTTTCTTCCCCTAATCTGAAAACTTAGTTTTAACCGGTTTATTTTTTTAATCATTAACAACTATTTTTTTAAATAGCTTTTTAATGGTGGATATGGAGTGTCACTTATTTTTAAGATTACATTTCATCTATACCTGGATTTTCTTGTGTGATAAAGTTTTTTCCAAATTTCAATTTTAAATAAATTCTATGATATAGAAATACTTTAATTCATTTATAAGTAGTGCAATGCAATTTTAAATTTTAGGGATATGATTCTCAAAAAAATATCATGGAATGTAGCAGAAAATGAGATTGTTTGAGCTTAATCAGTTCGTTTTTTTTGCTGATAAAGTATTGAAAAATAGATTGATAATAATATTATTTTTAGAATTTTCATTTTGAAGCTTAATAATGAATTAAAATTAAAGGTTATGAAAAGCATTATTCTTTCCAATTTTCACCCTATCTCAGTTGGTAAATTATTTGAGCAAAAAAAGCTTAATCAGTATACTAAATTTTTATATTATCATTTTCAGAATACTCCTGTAGCTATGCGTTCTCATGAAATTAATGAAGAAAAAGTTAGTTTTGATTTTATTTCGGATCAGGTTGATAAGTATTCTGTTTCTTCTGAAAGTATTAGCAAAAGACAGATTATTATTTTTGAAGAAGTAAAAGAATTTATAGAAAAAATCATGGAAGTTACTTCTCCTATGGACTATCATTTTCCTGAAGGATTCGAAGTTAAGGAAGGAAAGTCTTTTGGACCTAAAATAGAAGTGAGAATGGAATGGTTTAAAAACAAAATGAGGTATGTTTTTGATCAGTTTTATTCAAAAAATGACAGTAGACCTGAAAATCTGATCCATGTTACCTGCTCAGGTTATTCCTCTCCAAGTGTTGCTCAGGAAGCTGTTATAGCAAGAAACTGGAGTAGTGTTCAGGTTACTCATTCTTATCACATGGGGTGTTATGGTGCTTTTCCGGCTATTCGTACAGCCAGTAGTCTTATAGCTGCAAGTTTAAATAACGGAAGAGCTGATGTCGTTCATACAGAATTATTGTCTGTCCATTTAAACCTGACTGAATTTTCTCCGGCAAATACCATGATTTGTTCACTTTTTGCCGATGGTTTTATAGGTTATTCATTATATGAAGAAGCATCATTTATGAATGATAACTCCATTTATGAAAAAAGAGGTTTGCGTATTTTAGCTTTTCACGAAGTTATTATTCCAGATTCATTAGAAGATATGTCCTGGGATTTAGGAGAATATAATTTTTTAATGACACTTTCTAAAAGAGTTCCGGTTTTTATACGCAAAAATATTAAATCCTTTCTGGAAACTCTTTGCGGAAAATGCGGGGTAAATCTCGACGAACAAAAATCAGAAATGCATTTTGCAATACATCCGGGAGGACCTAAAATTATTGATTATGTGGTTAGTGAAATTGGGATTTCAGAAAATTTAGCACGTTGGTCGTATGAGGTGTTAAAAGAGCATGGTAATATGTCCTCGGCTACAATACCTTATATATTAAATAATATTATTAATGATTCTGCTATTAAATCCGGAACTATGGTTGTTGCTATGGCATTTGGTCCCGGGCTTACAGCTACTTCATTATTATTAGAAAAACTATAAGTATTTATGGTAAACAACATATAGTTTTTTGTCTTTGGTAAATTAATTTTAAAGATTTAAAATAAAATTTATTTGATGAACTAAAAAAGTTCATATTGTTTCATACAATTGGATTTTTGTATTGATCCTTACTTCATGAATGATGAAGATCAAACTTTTTTTACAGGTTTTCTTACCCCCTGAATCTGAAAACTACTGTTTCTAACCTCCACATTAGTATAATATTTAAAAATAGATTTTTTGGTGTTAGTATGCGATATGCTTTTTTATAAAGGTATCGGATAATGAAGGACTACTTCAGAGTATTACTCTTTGAAGATTACGTTTTTTAGGCATTCCCCAAATTTTTTTCAATTTCCTATATAATAAAAACTTATGAAATATAAATACTTTATATCATGGAAAAGAATACGTTTTTTAAACTTTTAGATGTTTTATCTATTAAAAGAATAGGTGGCCTGATAGAAAAAAGCATTACTTCTAAATTAAATTCTTCAAAGTTTAATGGTGAAAATTGGATTGATTTTTTAACAAAATTATGGAACAGCATTTGGTATCGTCCAAGTGTTTTTCTCTCATTTTTGTTTGTAATTCTGATGATAACTCATACGTTGCAGGCTCAAAATATCAAAGGAATTGTGCCGGTTCAGTATCCGCTTACCGGGTCAGGTGTTGATGGTGATGCCTGGGCACACGAACCTATAGGAACCATATATGAGAATGTAGGAGATTTATTTGACAGGGTTAATGCAGGAAATCCTGTTCTGGATCCTGTCAATCATGGAGTTCTCGATTTTACTAATGGTAACCTGTTATATCCTGGTTTTACTTTTTTTCTGCAAGATCGATATGTTAATGATTTAAGCATATTTACTTCCTCTAATAAAATAAATGATAATCCTAATACCTATACCTGGGGAGCCGGATCTTCTCCAAATAAAAATGAGATTCAGAATGCCGGAGCTCATTTTAGTTACGGAAGTGCTTCAGTAACCGGAGGAGAAAGTATTGATGGAATATCATTTGTTAATGGTACCAGCAGGTCTGGAAATCCTACAGATTTGTGGTGTCTTTTTGCAGGTGATCGCCAGGTAACTAACGGAAGTAGTTATATTGATTTTGAATTTTTACAAAAACCGCTAACAATATCCGGTGCGACTTTTGGACCTGTAGATCCTAATACAGGTGTAGCACCAATTACGGGAGGTAGTGGTTCATTTTCCAGCTTAGGTACCGATGGAGGGCGTACGGTAGGAGATGTTCTGATTACCATCGAATTTACGCAGGGTGGTGGCGATGCTACTGTTGTAATTAGGGTTTGGAAAGCTAAAGCTGGTGGTGGATTTGAATATGTTGTAGTTCCCAATAATACCTTTCCCGGTAATATTTTTTGTACGAACAACAGTGTAACGACTACAGTGCCATTTGATGCTTATGGAGTTAATCCGGGGACTTATGCCCCTAACCAATGGGCTGAAGGAGCAATTAATTTAACAGAAGTATTTAAAAATACCAGTCCAAGTGATCCCTGTTTTAATATTAGCACATTATTTATCAGAACAAGATCTTCCGGAAATTCTGCTCAATCAGAATTGAAAGATTTTCCCGGAGCTCCTATTCAGTTGAATTTGGATTTGATTCCAGTGGCTAATGCCGGAGCAGATTTTGCTATGACCTGTATTACAAATCCAAATGGTAAAGAAATTGGGGAAACGCCGGAAGCAGGATTTACTTATTCCTGGTTGCCAACTACAGGTTTGAGCAATCCCAATATTGCTAATCCTGTTGCTAATCCTTTAGTAAATACCACTTATACTGTTACAAAAACTAAAACAGGTACAGTATGTAGTGCAACTGATAGTGTGGATGTGACAGTAAATAAACCAACTGTGGTTGCGGTTGCAGGAACTGATTTTGCTAAAACCTGTACTATGAATGCTAATGGGGGTACAATTGGGGAAGCATCAGCAGCGGGTTATACTTATTCCTGGAGTTCTATGCCTGCTGGTTTTAGTTCTTCATT
>NZ_JBPYCT010000015.1:14049-103753 GCF_051846875.1 Flavobacterium sp. ARAG 55.4
CCACTGGTGACAACTACTTATACCGTAACTAAAACGCATATTGCTTCCGGTTGTAGTGATACTGACGAAGTAACTGTGACAGTGAATAAAGTGTTACCAAATGCTAATGCAGGAAATGATGGGCTTATCTTATGCGGTACAAGTACTGTATTGCTTTCAGGGTCTTCGACTACTCCAGGAGCTACGTTTGCCTGGGTAGCCAGCAATGGAGGTAATATTGTTTCAGGTGCTGATACAGCGACTCCAACTGTTAATACTGCCGGTACTTATACTTTAACCGTTACTAATCCGGCTAATGGTTGTACAGCTACTGATGATGTCATGGTAACTGTTCAGGTTTGTTCCGATGCATTATGTACTTATACCCAAGGTTACTATGGAAACATTGGTGGTATGTCTTGTGCTCCTGATGGATTAGGTGGATTTGCGAGTTATACAACCAAATCGCTTATCGAAAAAGCCTTGGCTAATTATGGAGGCGCTATGTATATTGGTATAAAAGATGTTCGCCATGTTTCAGTCATGAATACGATGACAGATATTGATGCAGTTATAGCGGTGTTGCCAGGTGGTGGCATGAGTAAAGTGCTTCCTACCGGACCTAATAATGGATTGCATTCAATAAGTAATCTTCCTCAAAGTTTGTTGAGAGATGGAAACATTAATAATACTTTATTAGCGCAAACTATTGTTTTAGGTTTGAACTTAGGAATCAATTCGAATTTGGGTAACTTTGAACTACAGGCTGGAACTTTTGCAACCGCAGATTCTGAAGGAGGTTGCGGATCTGATACCGCCAAAGCACGTTCTTGTAATCCTGATGGTACAGTAAATAATGAATATGAATTTTATAGTATTCCTGCTAATATTGTAACTGCTTTAGGCGGTAATGCTACTGTTCAGGGATTATTTGCCTTAGCAAATCAGGCTTTAGGTGGCGGAAGCACTAATGGAGTATCGTTAAGTGCTATTGCAGATGCGGTTGATAAAATCAATAATGCTTTTGATGGTTGCAGGATACCAATGGGTTATGGTATTCAGCCATTAGAGTGTCCGGTAATTGAGCCCGTTGCGTCTGACTTAACAGCTAAAACAATTGAAGCTGCCGGTTTTATTGCTTACCCTGTTCCAATTGAGGGGCAATTGTCAGTACAATGTACTTTTGATTATACTTCCGGTGTTACTATTGAAGTGTTTAATAGTAAAAATCAATTGGTTTATACTAAAACAGAAGCTCAATGTACTAATGGTACAATAATTACAGTAGATTATAATTTTAATAGCGAACAACAACAGGTTTTCTATATAAGATTAACAACTAGCGAGGGATCTACAGTTCATGATGTAATATCTGCTGCTAAATAGTTACTAATAAATTTAAATTAAAGGAGTACCCGTTTGTGTAACGGGTACTTTTTTTATTGGTAAAAGAGAAAAGTTGTTTGTAAATTAAATTTTGGCACAATTAATGAATTAAATTACATATCTTAATCATAAAAAAAAAAATATCATGAAAAAAATAATAACACTTTTTGCCTTTGTTGGCCTTTTGGCTTTTTCTGCTTGTTCATCTTCAGATGATTTTGATGAAGATAATGATGCTATTCCATTAGTTTTTGAAATTGAAAGTGAGGATTTTGTATTTAATAATGTTGATGGTTATAACTTAAGTTATACTTTTCAACAATGGATTGGAGACGATTTGTATGATGATGAAACGGTTCTGATTTACAGGCTTGAGGATGTTCTTAATTCAGGTGCTCCGGTATGGCAGTTGATACCAAGAACGCTTTATCTTGATGAAGGAGAGCTTGATTATGATTATAATTTTAGCCCAATCGGATTTAAAATTTTTGCCGGAGGTAATTATAATTTGAATTTAACGCCTCAATATTTAAATAATCAAACTTTTAGAGTTGTTATAATTCCTGCAGTTTTTGCAACTTCATTAGATACAACTAATTATAATGAAGTGATGAATACCTTAAAACTGTCTGAAAATCAGGTTAAAAAAGTCAAATTGTAAGAGCTTAATTTAACGCATAAAAAAAGGAAATCTTTCGGATTTCCTTTTTTTTGTGTTATACTTTTTTGTTGCGTTTTTCTTTTCGAATCGAAGCAATAATCCCCGACAGCAGAGCAATTGCAATAAATGCTAAAGAAGCCCATTCCGGCAGGTGTATAAATTTATGAAGTATCATTTTTAAACCCACAAAGGTTAAAATAGCAATTAAGCTATATTCTAAATAACTGAATTTTTCCAGCATATTTGCTAAGAAGAAGTACATAGAACGTAGTCCTAAAATGGCAAAAATATTCGAACTAAATACCAAAAAAGGATCGGAAGTAATGGCTAAGATAGCCGGTACGCTGTCTAATGCAAAAAGAACATCCATTACCTCAATAAGAATCAAAGCTACAAATAACGGCGTAGCGGTATTAATGTTGTCGATTTTAACAAAAAAATGCTCTCCTTCAATTTTTGTTGTGATTGGGGTGAGTTTTCTTAAGTATTTGTATATTGGTGAGTTGTGCGGATTGTATTCATGGTCTTCTTTTGTGAAAAACATTTTGATAGCTGTGTAAATCAGGAAAGCACCAAACAAATAAGTCGTCCAGGCAAATTTGTTGATAATCATAACACCAAAATAAATCATAAGACCTCTAAAAAGGATAGCGCCAATGATTCCCCAAAATAAGACACGATGCTGGTATTTTTTAGGTATTCTGAATGAAGAAAATATAATAGCAATTACAAATATATTATCGATACTTAAAGAGAGTTCGATCAGGTAGCCGGTTATGTACTTCATTGTGGCAGCCATCGGTTTCAGATGATCCGGATTTTCTATATAATGATTTTGGTATAACCAATACACAACACCTGAAAAAAGGAAAGATAAGGAAACCCAGATTCCGGTCCATTTTCCGGCTTCTTTAGAACTAATTACATGAGGCGTTTTGTTGAATACTCCAAGGTCAAGTGCCAGAAATATTAAAATTGCTGTTAAAAAACAAATCCAGACTAGCATAGAAATTTTTTTTGATGATTTACAAAGATAATTTTTTGAACTCTATTATGTGTTTATTCTTTGTTAATCTGTTTATTGATTAATAAAAAAAGTGCCTCCATTTCTGAAGGCACTTTAGTTTTATAAAGAAGAAATTATTACAATGCAGATTTAACTGTTTTGATAATTCTTGCAGCAATTTTGTATGGATCACCGTTAGAAGCTGGTCTTCTGTCTTCTAACCATCCTTTCCATCCTTTTTGAACAGTCATTAAAGGAATACGGATAGAACATCCTCTGTCTGATACTCCGTAAGAGAAATCGTTGATAGAAGCAGTTTCGTGTTTACCTGTTAAACGTTGGTCGTTGTAAGCTCCGTAAACAGCAATGTGTTCTTTAGTTACAGGACGGAAAGCCTCACAGATTTTTTCGTAAACTTCCTGAGAACCACATGTTCTTAATACTTCGTTAGAGAAGTTAGCGTGCATACCAGAACCATTCCAGTCAGTATCACCTAGTGGTTTTGGGTGGTATTCAATATAGTAACCATATTTCTCAGTCAAACGGTCTAATAAATATCTTGCAACCCAGATTTCATCACCTGCTTTTTTAGCTCCTTTTGCAAATAATTGGAATTCCCATTGTCCGCAAGCAACCTCCTGGTTGATTCCTTCAAAGTTGATTCCTGCAGCGATACATAAATCAGCATGCTCTTCAACTAATTTTCTACCGTGAGTGTTTTTTCCACCTACAGAGCAGTAGTACATTCCTTGTGGAGCAGGATATCCTCCAACAGGGAAACCTAATGGTAATAAAGTTTTAGTATCCATGATGAAATATTCCTGTTCGAAACCAAACCAGAAATCATCATTGTCATCATCAATTGTAGCTCTACCGTTAGATGGGTGTGGAGTTCCGTCAGCATTCATAACCTCACACATAACTAAGTATCCGTTGATGCGGTCTGGATCCGGATAGATAGCAACTGGTACTAAAAGACAATCAGAAGAACCACCTTCAGCTTGTCTTGTAGAAGAACCGTCAAAAGACCAGTTACCAATTTCTTCTAAAGTTCCCTGAAAATTTTCATGCTCTTCAACTTTAGTTTTGCTTCTAAGATTTTGAGTTGGTTCGTATCCATCTAACCAAAGGTACTCTAACTTTATTTTTGCCATAATAATATAAATTAATTTTCTTTATTTTAACTGAGGTGCAAATATATAATAATTTTTTTAGTGCTGAAAACCCTGGGGTATCTTTTGTTTGAATGAATGTTATTTTTCACATTACTATATTTTGGTGGGGGGTATATTCAAAAAAAAGCAATTTTGATACTAAATAAAATATAATTTGATAATGGCTCATCCTTCTTTTTTTAGTTCAACTTTCTTTATCTTTGTGTTTTTTAATTATAAATTGATTATTAACAGTTTAAAAAACACTCCTGATGTCAACAATACGTTTTCAAGCGCTACAAGAAGCTTCTAATAGAAAAGCAGTACATTTTGAAGAAACAAACAGAAAGTCAAGCATTTTTGGCTCAAATGTATTTAATGAAAAAGCAATGAAGCAATATTTGACTTCGGATGCATTTAAAGCGGTACAGGGAGCTATTGAAAGTGGTACAAAAATAGACAGAAAGCTGGCAGATTATATTGCTATGGGTATGAAAGAATGGGCACTTGCCAAAGGAGTTACTCATTATACCCACTGGTTTCAGCCTTTAACCGGCACAACAGCTGAAAAACATGATGCTTTTTTTGAAACTTCTTTTGATGGTAGTGATCCTGTAGAAAAGTTTGGCGGAGCTCAATTAGTACAACAGGAACCGGATGCTTCGAGTTTCCCTAACGGCGGAATCAGAAATACATTTGAAGCCCGAGGTTATACTGCCTGGGATCCAACCTCTCCTGCGTTTATTTATGGTACAACATTGTGTATTCCAACAGTTTTTATTTCTTATACAGGTGAGGCTTTAGATAATAAAATTCCTTTATTAAGAGCTCTAGCAGCTATGGATGAGGCAGCTACTGAAGTCTGTCGTTATTTTGATAAAAATGTAAAAAAAGTTACCGCAACTTTGGGTTGGGAGCAAGAATATTTCCTGGTAGATAAAGCCTTAGCGCATTCCCGTCCTGATTTGATGATGACCGGAAGAACATTGTTAGGACATACTTCAGCTAAAGGGCAGCAGCTTGATGATCATTATTTTGGGTCGATTCCTACACGGGCTTTGACTTATATGCGTGATTTGGAACAGGAATGTATGCTGCTTGGAATTCCGGTAAAAACCCGTCATAATGAGGTGGCTCCTAATCAATTTGAGTTGGCCCCTATTTTTGAAGAAACCAATTTAGCGGTAGATCACAACTGTCTCTTGATGGATATTATGCAAAAAGTGGCTGAACGCCATGACTTCAAAGTGCTTTTGCATGAAAAACCTTTTAAAGGGGTAAACGGTTCCGGGAAGCACAACAACTGGTCATTGGCAACAGATACCGGAGTCAATCTTTTGAGTCCAAGTAAAACCCCAATGAGTAATTTGCAATTTCTGACTTTCTTTATTAATACAATTAAAGCGGTAAATGATTATGAAGAATTACTTCGTGCATCGATTGCAACGGCAAGTAATGATCACCGCTTAGGAGCTAATGAAGCGCCACCGGCCATTATTTCGGTATTTATTGGAGAACAGCTAACCAAGGTTTTAGCCGAATTAGAAAGTGTGACCAGAGGGAAATTATCCCCTGAGGAGAAAACCGATTTGAAACTCAATGTAGTTGGGAAAATTCCGGAAGTAATTCTGGATAATACAGACAGAAACAGAACATCACCTTTTGCTTTTACCGGAAATAAATTTGAGTTTAGAGCAGTGGGTTCTTCAGCAAACTGTTCCAATGCAATGACTACTTTAAATACTATCGTTGCTAAGCAATTACGAGATTTTAAAGTAGAAGTTGATGCTTTGATTGATTCGAAAGCAATGAAAAAAGACGATGCAATCTTTAATGTTTTAAGAGAATATATCAAGGTTTCTAAAGATATTCTTTTTGAAGGTGACGGCTATAGTGAAGCCTGGGAAAAAGAGGCTAAGAAAAGAGGATTGAGTAATTTTAAAACTACTCCCGAAGCTTTAAAAGCCAGAGCATCAAAACGAGCCTTGGATTTGTTTTCTGAATTAGGAATTATGAATCATGTGGAAGTAGAAGCGCGTTACGAAATTGAATTAGAAGAATACACTAAGAAAATCCAAATTGAAAGCAGAGTCTTAGGTGATATTTCTAAAAATCATGTGATTCCAACGGCTATTCGTTATCAAAATACTTTGATTGAAAATGTAAAAGGTCTGAAAGATATTTTTGGCAATGAATTTGAATCTATAGCTAAAGAACAAATAGGTCTGATTAAAGAAATTTCACTTCATATCGAAGGCATTAATGCTAAAGTGGAAGAAATGCGAAATGAAAGAAAGAAAGCTAATATGCTTAACAATGCTCAAAAAACGGCAGAAGCTTATTGTAATAAAGTAAAACCGTATTTTGAAATTATTAGAAACCACTGCGATAAATTAGAATTATTAGTAGATAATGAGTTGTGGACCTTAACTAAATACAGAGAGTTGTTGTTTACGAAATAAATAGAAGTTAGAGGTTAGGCGTTAAGTGTCATGGGTAATGAGAAGCAACTCTTAAGACATAACTCTTAACACCTAACTTTTCCTCCTTTAACTTCTAAAAAAATAATTATCTTTGCCGCAAAACCAAGTTGCCTTAATGCAACTACACAATTACAATTCATGAGTTCAGATACTTCAAAAAGATATGCACAAAGAGGTGTTTCGGCATCTAAAGAAGATGTACATAATGCTATAAAAAATATAGATAAAGGATTGTTTCCTCAGGCATTTTGCAAAATTGTTCCTGATTATCTAACCCAAGACGAAGAATATTGTCTGATTATGCATGCCGACGGAGCTGGAACTAAATCCTCGCTGGCTTATATGTACTGGAAAGAGACAGGAGATATTTCTGTCTGGAAAGGTATTGCTCAGGATGCATTGATTATGAATATTGATGATTTATTGTGTGTAGGGGCAACCGATAATATTTTGCTTTCTTCAACTATCGGAAGAAATAAAAACCTAATTCCTGCTGAAGTAATTTCGGCTATTATCAACGGAACCGAAGAGTTAATTCAGGAGTTGGCTTCATTTGGTGTGAGCATTCATTCAACAGGTGGTGAAACTGCCGATGTGGGTGATATAGTTCGAACTATTATTGTCGATTCTACTGTTACAGCCCGAATGAAACGTTCTAAAGTAATTGATAATGCTAATATTCAGGCTGGTGATGTCATCGTTGGATTGGAATCTTTCGGGCAGGCTTCTTATGAAAAAAGCTATAATGGCGGAATGGGAAGTAATGGATTAACATCCGCTCGTCATGATGTTTTTGGGAAATATTTGGCAACAAAATACCCTGAAAGTTACGATGCTGCTGTTCCTGAAGAATTAATTTATTCCGGTCAGGTAAAATTAACTGATGCAGTAGAAAATTCTCCAATCGATGCCGGAAAATTAGTGCTTTCTCCAACGCGTACTTATGCTCCAATTATCAAGAAAATTTTAGACCAATATTCGTCTGATGAAATTCACGGTATGGTTCACTGTAGCGGTGGTGCCCAGACTAAGATTTTACATTTTGTAGAAAATTTACATATTATAAAAGATAATTTGTTCACAGTTCCACCTTTGTTCCAATTAATTCAGGAGCAGTCAAAAACAGACTGGAAAGAAATGTATCAGGTTTTTAACTGTGGACACCGTATGGAAATTTATGTTCCAGAAGCCGTAGCACAGGATATAATTGCTATTTCAAAATCATTCAACGTGAACGCTCAAATTGTTGGTCGTGTTGAAGCTTCGGATAGTAAAAAGCTGACTATTGTCAGCGAATACGGAACTTTTGAATATTAATTAGGGAGTTGCTAAGAAACTAAGACGCTAAGTTACTGAGATTTCATATTTCAGTTTATAAAGTATCTCAGTACTTCAGAATCTTAGAGACTCAGAAACTTTAACAACATGTACGAATTAGTTTTTTGGAAATATTTAGAAGAAGTTTATCTGAATCATCAGGAGGTCTATGAAGCTATTGGTGAACAGGAAACCATTGATGGATTAGAAGAACTTCCTGTATCTGTTATTATGAACCGAATTGCTTCTGTTTTTTCCAAATGGGAACGAGTAGATGAGAATAGCTGGAAAAATAATGACGGAGTAGGTGCTTTTCAGGTAAAAACTACGGCTCAGACGGTTGAAATAGATTGTTACGGAACATCCGGAAAAACCATGGATAAATTAGTAGATATTATGGAAGAATTCAAATGTCCTCTTTTTGACCCTCAAATTCCTGTCCGTTACGACGAAATGTACGAAGAGGAAGAGTAAAATACAAAAGCGTTAAGATTTAAACTTAACGCTTTTTTTTGTTTTTATCACTTTTTAGTGGTGTCGTTTGTATCGTTCTCTTCTTCTTTATTTTGCTTAGGAGTGTTTTTAAAACCAATCAATTTACGGTATTTGGTTTCAGTTTCTTCAAGTTCTTCCTCCATTTTTTTGTATTTGCTAATATCTTTAATGGTTATTACCGCTGCAATCACTTTATTGTCCTGATCAATCAAAGGACGTCCACTAATGAGCACTCTTCTTTTTTCACGGGAATCAGGGTCCCAGAGTACTAAATCTACATCGTCAGTGATTTCACCATTAAATGCACGTTCCATAGGTAAATTTTGTGCAGGGAATATGGTTTTCTCATCGGGGAAATAGAGTTCAAAATGGGCTGTTAAATCAGTCGAAATTTTATCATCTTCTTCAATGCCAAAAATATCATTTGCCATATAATTAGCCAGAATTACTTTTTTATCCGCATTAGCTACTATAACTCCTTCGCCAATATTTTCAACTATAACCCGTAATTTTTCTTCATTTTCAGACAATTCATCTACGGCTTTTTGCTGTTCCTGTTCCAACTTCACTTTTTCAGTGATATCTCTGGCTGCAGAATAAATAATTCCTTCTTTGAGATCAATACTGCTGTTCCAGTCCAGCCATCGGTAGCTACCGTCTTTGTGTCGGATTCTGTTTTTAAAACTGATAACCGTGTTGCCTTTTTTTATTTTGGAAAATACTTCATCTGAAACTGAACGGTCATCCGGATGTGTGAGATCTATAAATTTTATCTCATCCATGTCTTTTTGAGTGTATCCCAGTGTATTTGTAAAGGCAGCATTTATTTTGATAAAATGATTGTTTTTAGCAACGGTAAAAATATCAAAAGACATATTGAAAAAAGCATCGGTGGCTTTTAAAGAATCCTCCAGTTTTTTTCTTTCCGTGATATCAGTAGAAATCCCCCCGATTGCATAGATTCTTCCTTTAGCATCAAACAACGGGAATTTTACAGCCAGATAGGTATGAGGACCGTCTTTTTCCTGGATGGTTTCTTCGGATTTTAATTCGACTAATTTTTTTGCTACTTCTAAATCAGAATTCCGGTAAATTTCGGCAGTTTCTTTTGGTAAGAAATCAAGGTCTGTTTTTCCGATAATCTTATCGTTTTCAGTTCCGAATAATGTGTCAAAATGTTTGTTGACTAATAAGTATTCCCCATTTAGTTTTTTTATAAAAATAGGATTCGAAGTATTATCAATAATAGATTGTAGTAATTGTTGGTTTTCTTCCAGTCTTTTTTGTACTGTTTCCTTAGCTTTTAATTGTGCTCTGATAATAAAATAAACTACAATTAATAAAAACGCAGAAAGTATAAACAGTATTATTTCTATTACTTCCAGTTTAGAGTCCATTGTAGTATCCCGGTCAGGATCTAATCGCATCAGAAATATAAATGCGGCTGTTATGACAACTAACAGATTAATAATAAAACCAGGAAATATTTTTTTTTCAAGTGAAATGTTCATGATGAAATAATTTTTATTTGGTTTTATGAAGTTAACAAATATTATTCTGATTCCCGGTTTTTGCTTTGTAATTTCAGCAAAAGTCTCATGGCTTTACTTTTTCAAATCGCATTAAATTTAAACTGAATATAATGACAATCAGAGTTACGCCTACATCAGCTGCAATGGCCAGTACTAAATTACTGTATCCAAAAACAGCCAGTAAAATAAATATCAGTTTTGTTATAATAGCACCAAACGTATTGATTTTTATTTGCTTTATTGTCTTTTTACCCAGCCTCACAAGGAATGGAATTAAGGAAAGCTGATCATTCATTAAAGCAATATTAGCAGTTTCTATTGCGGTATCACTTCCTGCGGCTCCCATGGCGATTCCTACGGTGCTCAATGCTAGTGCAGGCGCATCATTAATGCCGTCTCCTACCATCGCAATTTTATCATACTGCTGCAATAATGCTTTTATTTCTTCTGATTTTTGTTCAGGTAGTAAACCGCCAAAAGTTTTTGTAATCCCTACTTTTCGGGCTACATAATGTGCCGCTTTTTCACTGTCGCCGGTAAGCATAATAACCGAGATGTTTTGTTCCTGTAATTGTTTAATAGCATCATAACTATCCGGTTTAATTTCATCGGTTAATCCGATAATGCCGTTCACTTCTTTGCCAAAACTAATAACTACACTTGTTTTGCCTTCACCGGATAATTTAGCTACAATAGACTCTACTTCTTCAGATATAGTATTGTATTCCCGGATAAAATCTAATTTGCCAATCATTACCGTATCTGTGCGACAGGCTTCCATTTTTGCAATAGCTCCTTTTCCAATGACGGTTTTAAAATCTTTTGCTGTCTGAGGCTGAAAACCTTCTTCTCTGGTAGCTTTGATGATGGCTTGCGCCAATGGATGCTCTGAAAATAATTCAGCTCCGGCAGCACAGGAAAGTAATTCCTGACGGCTGGTTCCCACCAGTGGAAAAACATCTGAAACTACAGGATTTCCATAAGTAATTGTTCTGGTTTTATCCATGGCAACAGCCTGGATATCCGCTAAGGCTTCGATATATTTCCCTCCTTTGACCAGAGCACCTTTTGCGGAGGCATTCCCAATAGCAGCATAAATGGCCACCGGTGTAGAGATGACTAATGCACAGGGACAGGCAATTACTAAAAGTGTTACGGCCTGTTGAAGCCAATGATCAAAATCTAATTGAAGCAGAAATACAGGAATAATAAAAATTAAAAGGGCTATTCCGATAACAATAGGTGTATAGAGTTTTGAAAAACGCTGAATAAATTTTTGAGTTTCACTTCTTGCAGCTCCGGATTCAAAAGTAAGTTGGATAATCTTGGCAAAAGTAGTATCCGTAGAACGTTTAGTGGTTTTGATTTCAATAAAACCATTGCTATTGAGTGTTCCTGCAAAAACAGTATCACCCGGTTGTTTATCTTTGGCTATGGGTTCGCCTGTTATCGCTGATTCATCGATTAAACTTGTTCCCCAGGTAATTTCTCCATCTAGTGGAATAATTTCCCCGGCTTTAATCTGGATAATGCTTCCTGTTTCAATTTCTTCAATAGGTATTTCCTTATTTTCTGTTTTTACAAATGCAGTTTTAGGAATGCTTTTGATTAATTTATTAAGAGCAGATTTTGAGTTTTCCAGCCCAATATCTTCCAGACGTTCACCTAAAACATACAATACAATCACAACGGCTGCTTCAGGATATTGCCCCAGATAAAGCGCGGCGATTACTGCAATAGTCATCAGTAAATTAATACTGCTAAAATTTAGTTTTAATAGTGATTGTAATCCTTTAAGGATGACCTCATGACCAATTATAATTATGAAAGCACTAAAGACAAATGGCTCGTAGGGCATAGGCAAATGGATTCCCAGAAGGGATAATATTTCAAGAATGATTACAATGGTAACACACAGGAGTAAAAAAATAAACTTTTTATCTTTTAAAGGTAAATTCATAGGACACATTTTTTATTCGAAAGTAAGTTTGGAAATAATATTTATTTTCTTCGAATTTTAGCGCAAAATTGCCAATGGTATTAGATTGACCATCTTTTAAAACAATTAGATGAAACCATTTTGGGGCATTTCATCTAATGTCTTTATTTACTAATTTACTGAAAATTTATGTTACCGCCTTTATCTTTAATAAAACCTTAAGATTATATAATATTGCTTCACGGGAAATGTGTAATAAAAGAAAAAGTTTGCGACATTTGTACAAAATACGAAATAATGAAAATAAACCTTAAAAACGGAATTGATAAACTCATTTTCGGTATGAAGCAAAAAGATGTGGAAGCCGTTTATGGAAAACCTGACAGAAATTATAAAGACGAAGATGATAATATAATTTTTGTATATAATAAATTCAAAATGCGTCTGACTTTTTACAAAGACGAAGATTTTAAAATGGGTTACATCGTAGCTTCGGCTGCTGATTTAGAATTATTTGGCAACAAAGTTATAGGCAGAAATATCAAAGACGTGAAAAAAGATTTAGCACCGAAAGGTATTACAAAATTCGCTCAGGAAGAATTTGATACTTTTGAAAACTATTTTGATGAAAACCATTGGTTGTTATTTCAAACCGAATTTAATGAAGTTGTCAAAGTTGAAGTAGGTGCAATTATCAATGATAAAGACGAATTTGACTGGAAATTTGAAAAAAAATAAATATACCTTTAATAAAAAACGAACCCTTTCATTTTTTAGATTGAAAGGGTTTTTTTAGTTATTTTGATTTATTCAGGCTATATAAACCACCTCCTAAAAGTAATACTGCAAAGCCAACATATAAATACCCTTTTTGTTGTCCCGACTCATCAGAAGCTTCAATTTTTATACCCAGAAAATTAATCTCATTAGTGTTTTCCTGTATTTTATTTATTCCTATATAACCTATGAATAAACTAAGAATGATTAATACGACTGCAATAATTTTGGATAGATTCATAATTTTATGTTTTTTGAATTTATCTAATATAATAAAAAAAATAAAGACAGCAATAGCAGAAAACGGTTTAGTTACTTGTTTGATGAAATTAAAAAGCGATTTTCAATCATTTCCATAAAAAAAGTCCGCTTTGCATTTACAAACCGGACTTAATTTTTTATAATTCGAAAGTTATTTTGTTATTTCTGTTTGTTTGTCAAAAATTTCTATTTCAAAAATTAGTGTGGCATTAGGTGGTATCACTCCGCCGGCACCACTTTCTCCATAAGCTAATCCGGCAGGGATAAAAGCAGTAATTCTATCTCCAAAAGAAAGCAAATCTATTGCTTCAATGAATCCCGGAATCATACCGTCTTTTTTGCCTGCTTCAAAAGGAAAAGGTTTATAACCGCCCTGCACGGCTCTCATTTCGTTATATTGATTATATGCTTTTGCCACTTCTTCGCGGCTGCTGTCAAATAATTTTCCGTCTTCTAAAAAGCCTGAATAATGAAAATATATAGTACTGCCGGGTGTGGGTTTAACGCCTGCTTCTTTTTTGGTTATTTTATAAGCCAAACCAGATGGAGTAGTGGTTGCCGTTGTTTTTAAATTAGCAAAAAAAGCGGCTTTCTCAGCCGTTAAAGCGGCCATTTTTTCTTTCTGTATTTTCTCGGCCTCGGCTTTAGCTTCTGCTTCTTTTCTTTCTTCTTCGTCTTTATTGTTGTAATAATCAGCAAATACTTTTTCGGCTTTAAATTTCTTGGCTAATTTCCCTTTTTGAGTAATAGTGATATTTTTAATAACGTCATCCTGAGTAATACTGTTGACTACATCCATTCCTTCAATAACATGACCAAAAATAGTATGTTTTCCGTTAAGCCATGGCGTATCTTTGTGTGTGATAAAAAATTGGCTTCCGTTTGTTTTCGGACCTGAATTGGCCATTGCGAGTATTCCGCCTTTATCAAATTTTAATTCAGATATAAATTCGTCTTTAAAAGAATAACCGGGTCCTCCGGCGCCAGTTCCTTGCGGATCACCACCCTGAATCATGAAATCACTAATAACACGGTGAAATTTTAAACCATCAAAGAAAGGTTTGCCTTTTGATTTCTTATCAGTTACAAATTCATTTTTGCCTTGCGCCAGACTAATAAAATTGGCTACTGTAACAGGTGTTTTTTGAAAATCTAATTCCAGAATTATAGCTCCTTTATTAGTGTTTATTGTTGCAAAAATACCGTCTTGTTTAATAGGTTTGGCTTTTTCAGTTTTTTTGTTAACCAGTTTTTTGGTAGTTTCCTGTGCCTGTAGATTTGCTAAAGCAAAAAAGGCTAAAAATAATAATTTCAGTTTCATTGGGTATAATTTATGCTAATAGTTTTTTTACAGGGATTAATTGGCCGACATTAACTCTATTTCGAAAGTCAGATTTGCATATGGAGGTATAATATCGCCGGCACCTCCGGCTCCGTAAGCCAGATGGGAAGGGATAAATAAAACGGCTTTGTCTCCCGGAACCATTTTAGTAAGTCCTTCTATAAAACCTGGTATCAAACCGTCTTTTCTTCCTGCCTGAAAAGGAATGGGTTGGTAACCGCCTTGTTCTGCTCTGGCAGGATCGTATTTTCCAAAAGCACGGGCTACACTTTCAACCGAAGTGTCAAATAACCTTCCGTCTTCCAGAAAACCGGCATAATGGATAAATAGAGGTGTGCCTTTTACAGGCTTTTTGCCACTTCCTTTTTGGGTAATAATGTATTTTAGTCCCGAAGCAGTTTTAGTTGCTTTTGCTTTTAAAGCATCAAAATAAGCTGCTTTTTCTTCAATTACTTTTCCATATTTAGCTTCATATTCTTGTTGGTTTTTTGCTTCAAGATCCATTTGCTCTTTTTGCTTTTTGGATTCAACAGAAAAATAATCATAGAAAGTTTTAACAGCATTGAATTTTTTTGCGGCTTCTCCTTTACGGATGATAGTAATGGACTCGATTAAATCATTTTCTTCAATTTTATTGACAACTTCCATTCCGTTGTCTACTACATGACCAAAGATGGTGTGTTTGTTATCCAGCCATGGAGTTGGAACATGTGTGATAAAAAACTGACTGCTGTTTGTTGCAGGACCGTTATTAGCCATTGCTAAAAGTCCTTCTTTGTCAAAAACTAAGTCGCTAAACTCATCTTTAAATTTATAACCGGCATCTCCCGAGCCTGTTCCCAGCGGATCTCCTGCCTGTATCATAAACCCTTTAATAACCCGATGGAATTTTAAACCGTCATAAAACGGACGTCCTTTAAGATGTTCGTTCGTGACAAAATCATTTTTTCCTTCGGTAAGTGTAATGAAATTAGCAACAGTAATAGGTGCTTTTTTGTAATCTAATGCTAAATAAATATCCCCTTTACCGGTTTCAATTTTTGCATATAAACCATCAGCTAAATTTTTATTTTCTTCTTTACAACAAATAAAAGTTGTAAGGAGAAGTAAGGCAAATAAAACGGTTTTTTTCATAATAGATTATGTTAAACTTATTGTTGTAAGGTATCTTGTGCCGTCGGTTTGGTTTTCATAATGACTTTTTTTCTTTTTTTAATACTGTCTAAATTTAAAGAGCTATTTTGCTCTAATTCCTTCCTGTAAACAGCTTCAGGTTTGAAATCATTTAAAGTTACTGTGCAAATTAAAGGCTGATTAGGACCAATTTTTTTATTATCACCATGATAGCCATAGGCGATATGGGAAGGAAAAAGAAAACTGACTCTTTCATTTTTACGCATCAGTTTGATGCCTTCTCTTAATCCTGTCATGATTTCCTGTTTGTCTACGCGATACACCTGAGATCTCAATTCTACTTCGGTGTAGATTATATTGCCATCAAGATCTTTTAATTCATAATTAAAAAAAGCCACATCTCCTTTTTTAGGTGTTAATGTATCCGAGGTATTTCTTGTTTCATAAGTATACCAGTAGCCTTTTGTAGAAGCAAAGTAGCTAATATTAGGATTTTTTTTCATTACAGCTGCAATGCGATCTTCTTCAGTAGCAATTAGTTTTTTATTTCTTTCTACTGATTTTTTCATAAAAACACCAGAGGCTCTTGATACGGGACGTCTTGCATCCTGATGCTGTTTACAGGCTGAAAAACTAATGCAGAAAAGACAACATACAACAATTATTCGGATGACTTTCATAATGTTTATATGGTTAAGTTGTGTACTATTTTTTCAAATTTTTGGATGGTTTCTTCCATAGATATTTCTGATTTCCCTCCGGCAGCATTCCGATGTCCGCCACCGTTAAAATAAGTTCTTGCAAATTCATTTACATCAAACTCTCCCTGAGAACGGAAAGAAATTTTAATAATGTTTTCGTCTGCGTTTTCGATAAAAATAGCAGTAAACTGAATTCCCTTTATGCTTAAACCATAGTTTACAATGCCCTCAGTATCACCTTTTACATAATTGAAACTATTTAATTCTTCCTGAGTTAAAGTAGTGTAAGAGGTTTTGTATTCCGGAATTACTTTTAAGTTTTGCAATGCTTTTCCAAGTAATTGCAGGCGGTGGTACGAACTATTGTCGAAAAGCAGGTTAGGGATAGCAGTATTTTCTACACCTAAATCAATTAATTCGGCTACAATTCTATGGGTGTTTCCGGTAGTGTTTGGGAATCGGAAAGAACCGGAATCGGTTAAAATTCCTGTATAAATACAAGTTCCTATGGTTTTGTCTATTTGGTCTTTTTTATCTAAAAGCGAAATAAAATTATATATCATTTCGCAGGTAGACCCAAAAGAAGTATCGGAATACATATAAGTTGCATAATCATCCGGTTTCTGATGATGATCAATCATTATAAAAATGGTGTTAAGCACTTCCAGCACTTTTTCCATTTCTCCAACACGGTGAAAAGCATTAAAATCAAGTGTAAAAACAATATCGGCCTGTTCTAATATACAGGTACAGTTTTCTTTGTTTTTTTCAAATATTTGTACTGTTTCTGAACCTGGTAACCAAGCTAAAAAATCAGGAAATTCGTTGGGCGAAATTACAGTTGCCTGGTGATTGTTTTTTGTTAAAAAATGATATAATGCTAAGGTTGAGCCCATAGCATCACCATCAGGATTTCTGTGCGGAATAATAGCAATTTTTTTTGGCGTAGCCAATAAGGATACTATCGCTTGTATATCTTGTATTTTCATAGGTTGCGAATTTACATTTTTTTAATGTAAACTATGAAATCATTTAAAAATTAACTTCTTTTTTAGAACTTAAAAATACTTTAGCCGGCCTGCTTTTATTTTTTCGTATAAATGGTATTTTACTCCCCGGGCATTTTGGGAATGATAAATACCTACAGAACCCGAAGCGAGGTACGCAATAAAGCAGGCAATTGCTATAAAAATGGCACTTTCAATACCAAAAAGTTCGATGCCCATAACGGTGCAGGCAACCGGAGTGTGTGTAGCACCTGCAAACACTGCAACAAATCCCATTCCGGCTAAAAGTGCTATTGGTAAAGGGATAAAAACCGATAAAGCACTTCCTAAAGTGGCGCCTACAAAGAATAAAGGAGTTACTTCACCACCTTTAAATCCGGCTCCTAAGGTAAATCCGGTAAATAGTATTTTGAGTAAAAAATCATAATATTCGTTGGGTTTGTTAAAAGCTTCGACGATGTATGGAACTCCTAGTCCCATAAATTTGACAGCATCGAAATAATAAAAAATCAAAGCTAAAATAAGTCCTCCGATCAAAGGTCTCAATGGTGGATAAGAGATGATTCTTGAAAACAAAGAGCCCCAAAAATGCGTACTTCTTGAAAACAGCATGGCTGCTAAGCCAAATAAAAGGCATGAAGGAATAAGCCAAAGGAAATTATGAAGAGTTAGCGGTGGTACAACAGGAATACTGTAAACGGTATGATGAACGCCCCAGAGTTCGACGGTATAAAAAGCAAAATACGCCACTACAAATGATAAAACGGCGCTTTTCAGACTAAATTTAGACGATAAAATAACTTCAAGTGCAAAAATAGCTCCAGCAAGTGGTGTGCCAAAAACAGAAGCAAATCCGGCACTGATACCTAAAATAACAAGAGTTTTTCTGTCGGAATTATCAAGGTCGAATATTTTTGTAAATTGATCAGCAATGGCGCCTCCCATTTGTACAGCTGTTCCTTCACGCCCCGCTGATCCTCCAAAAAGATGCGTAAAAACAGTTCCAATCAGTACAAAAGGAGCTATTTTGAATGGAATTACTTTTTGAGGAAGTCTGTATTCTTCCAGTAAAAGATTATTACCTTTTACAACATCTTTACCATAATAATGATACAACATTCCAATCAATAATCCGCCAATAGGCAAAAGTCCAATAAGCCAGATATAATCCGTTCTAAGCTGAGCTGCCCATTCTAAAGCGACTAATAAAAAAGCAGAAGCCGAACCGGAAAATAAGCCTATTAGAGTACAGATTAAAATCCATTTACCAAAAAGGAAAATTGTTTTTTTTAAATCCATTATTGTTTAGGGTCTTTGAACTTGTTTATAATCTCCGAGCGCAATAAAAGCAGTTTTAGTAGTCTAAAAGTTGCTTTTATTGCGCTCGGAGAGAGATTTTAGAATTTTAATTATTCTGCGATAACAGCAGTTAATTCAATTTCAACAAGATATTCAGGAGCTACTAACTGGTTAATTCCGTAAAAACCGGTCGTTGGTTTGATGTCTTTAAAAAATGTTGCATGAGCGGTTGCTACTGCTTCAAAAGTACTTACATCAGTTGTGAAAATACGGGTACGAATCACATCTTTCATGCTTGCATTTAAATCCTCTAGTACTTTTTCAACTCTTTCTAAAATATTTAAGGTTTGAGCATGAGCGTCATCTGCTTTTACTTTGTCACCATCAACAATAGCTACAGTGCCTGAAACTTCAATAATGTTTCCTATGCGTACTGCACGACAATATCCCATTTTGTCTTCCCACGGCGATCCTGTTAAGATGTTTTCTCTTTTCATTTTAATGTATTTAATTAGTTTTTAGAGGAATACGCCTCTGGTTTAAGTTTTGAATATGTCGTGCAATTTATAAAAAATACTAAAATAAAAAACATACATAGCTATAAACAAATATTGCATTTGTATTTTTTTGATAGACTGTTTTTACAATAAAATCGTAACTTTATTGTTATCTATTAGGATTAAGTTCAGAAAAGTTGTTTTTTTTGGATATAGTTTATAATTAAATTTATAAAAAGATGAATCAATATTTTAGTTTTAAAAGTCAGGTTTTTATTTTAGGTTTGATGTTCGGAGTTCTTTCTACAGCCTATTCTCAGGAAGAATTCAAAACATTTAAGGCTGCACCCATTAAAAAGAAAGAGGTGAAAGCTGAAGAAAAGAAAGATGTCAAAATATCTACAGCAGATTATAATAAAATCAAATCGTATGTGATAGAAGATGTTGCCGAAAACACCTATGAAGTTCCAAAAAGAGAAGAATATGATGCTGAAAAATTAGCTAAAAGAGATCAGGATTTGGGGATAGTTAAAGTAGCTTCAGGAATTGCAAAAGTGAGATACCGTGATGCAGCTTATGTGGATGGAGATAAAGTAAGAGTGTATCTGAATTATGTGATCATTCAGCCGGAAGTGCTTTTGAATGGTGAAGAACAAGGTTTTGATATTGAATTGCAAAAAGGAGTGAATCGTATCGATTTTGAAGCAATTAATGAGGGTTATGCTGCACCAAATACAGCCGAATTTAAAATCTTTGACGATGCCGGAAATGTACTTTCATCCAATCAATGGAATATTGCAGAAGGTTACAAAGCAACTATTATTTTAGAAAAAGAATAAGGTTTTTATTCTGTGAGGTTAAAATTTCTTTAATGTTCCTGCGAGATTTGTTTTGTAAAATTAAAGCTTGGTATATTTGTTGATATTCAGGAAGTAATTAATAAAACAAAGTTGGTATAATATGAAGCAGTTTCTGTTGTTTATAATGATATGTTTTACATGGATTAATACCTATGCTCAGAGTGAGTTTGGTTCTGCGAAATTTAAAGCTATTGCACCATTAAATACAGCACCGGTACCTAAAGAAACCAAACCATCAAATACGGATGCTCCGTTAATAAAAGCACCGGATCTTTTTAAAAAACCAGATGTCGTTTTGCCTTCTGGCTCTAAGTATAAAATTGGAGAAACAAAATCTTTTTCGATGGAGCAAACCAATAATTTTGCTAATCCGGGAGACCGGGTGAAAGAGAAGATGACGAAAGATTTGGATAAAACACTCATTAGAGAAGGTTTGAGAGAAGATGATCGTCTTTTGGTAAAAATTGATAAAAACTTTGGAGAAATCAGGACTAAATCTAAATATTTTGTTGTTAAATATCGTGATTTTGTATACATAGATGGGGATTTGATTAAAGCAACAATTAACGGCCAGATGATAGGAGATATAAAGGAATTGTACTCCAGTTATGGTCAGTTTATTTTTGATTTAAAAGAGGGTTTCAACACTTTTGAAATGGAAGCTTACAGTAAAGGAACTTCGGGAGGGAATACCTGCGAGTTTAAAATCTATGATGACAAAGGAGTTTTAGTTCGTTCGGAGTTTTGGGACAACTGGGATAAGGGTGTTAAAGGAAAATTTGTTATTGTAAAAGAATAATGAAAAGATTGGTTTAGGGCTTTTTTTTCGAAAAGAAATCTGGTGTGAAAACAGAAAATAAAAAAAATAAAAAATTTCAAAATTCCGTTTTTCCATTCCAAATTTTAAAAGTAATTTTGCGCCCATGCAACACAACGTACTTATTTTAGATTTCGGGTCGCAATACACTCAGCTGATTGCGCGTAGAGTTCGCGAATTAAATATATTCTGCGAAATTTTTCCATATAATAATTTTCCATCGGATTTATCCAGTTATAAGGCCGTAATTTTAGGAGGAAGTCCTTTTTCTGTTCGCGCAGAAGATGCTCCACATCCTGATTTATCACAAATTAGAGGAAAATTGCCAATGCTTGCCGTTTGTTACGGAGCGCAATATTTGTCTCATTTTAGTGGAGGTGAAGTGGCTGCGTCTAACACCAGAGAATACGGCAGGGCTAATTTATCCTATATTAAGGAAGGTGAAGTGTTTTTTGAGGGAGTTTCTCCAAACAGCCAGGTTTGGATGAGTCATAGTGATAGTATCAAAGCTTTACCAACTAATGCTGTAAAATTAGCAAGTACACACGATGTGGAATTTGCGGCTTACAAAATTGAAGGGGAAACTACTTATGCTATTCAATACCACCCAGAAGTGTATCATTCTACTGATGGTTCAAAAATGTTAGAGAACTTCTTAGTGAAAATTGCGGAGGTTCCTCAAAACTTTACACCAAATGCTTTCGTTGAGGAGATTGTAGCTGAAATGAAAGAAAAAATCGGAAACGACAAAGTTGTTCTTGGACTTTCAGGAGGTGTAGATTCTACTGTAGCGGCAGTTTTATTAAACAAAGCAATCGGTAAAAATCTGTATTGTATTTTTGTAAATAATGGTTTGCTTCGTAAAAACGAGTTCCAAAGTGTATTGGATCAATACGAAGGAATGGGATTAAACGTTAAAGGAGTAGATGCATCGCAACGTTTTTATGATGCTTTAGCAGGAGTTACTGATCCGGAATTGAAAAGAAAAGCCATCGGAAATGCTTTTATCGAAGTCTTTGATGATGAATCACATAAAATTGAAGATGTTACCTGGTTGGCTCAGGGAACAATATATCCTGATGTTATCGAATCGGTTTCTGTAAAAGGACCATCGGCTACTATCAAATCACACCATAATGTGGGTGGTTTGCCGGATTATATGAAATTAAAAGTGGTAGAACCTTTGCGTATGCTTTTTAAAGATGAAGTACGCAGAGTGGGAGCGACTTTAGGAATTGATCCTGAATTATTAGGAAGACATCCTTTCCCGGGACCAGGATTGTCTATTCGTATTTTAGGAGATATTACCTTAGAAAAGGTACAAATTTTGCAAGATGTAGATAAAGTTTTTATTGACGGATTGAAATCCTGGGGATTGTATGATAAAGTATGGCAGGCAGGAGCTATTTTGCTTCCTGTAAATAGTGTTGGGGTTATGGGTGACGAACGTACTTACGAAAAAGTAGTAGCGTTACGTGCTGTAGAATCTACCGATGGTATGACTGCTGACTGGGTTCATTTGCCTTATGACTTCTTGATGAAAGTATCTAATGATATTATCAACAAGGTAAAAGGGGTGAATCGTGTTGTTTATGATATTAGTTCAAAACCACCAGCAACAATTGAGTGGGAATAATAGAGACCTGTTAGTTTCTTAATTATTATAAAAACGGTATCAGATTTTAGAATAAAATTTGGTGCCGTTTTCTTATCTTTAGTACAATAATTTTTTAAAAGAAATAATCGAATGAAGTGTTTTTTTGCCATTTGGATTCCTGTTTTACTGTTTGCTAATGCTGTTTTTTCGCAAGAAATGATTACTCATAAAGTAGAGCGGGGAGAAACGATAACTGAAATCGCTAAAAAGTATCAGGTAACTCCTTACGATATTTATAAACTAAATCCGGATGCTCAGGATAAGCTGAAACCCAGAATGAAGCTTTTGATCCCTTCTAAATCAGGACTTACAGTTGCTGCTGCTCAGGCTCAAATTACACATAAAGTTTTGCCTAAAGAAACTTTATACGGAATTGAAAAAAAATATGCTATTTCGGATGCTGATTTGAAAAAAGCGAATCCTTTTTTAGAAACAGATGGTTTGCAAATAGGTCAAACTTTAGTGATTCCGTCTAAAAATAAAGCAACGGTACAAAAAGCAATTTATCATGATGTACAACCAAAAGAAACGAAATACTCGATTGCTAAAAAATATGGAATTACGATTGCGGAATTAGAAAGGAAAAATCCTGAGATTATACCTAATCTTACTATTGGTTATCATTTGTTAATCAAAGGAAATCCATCAAAAAATGAAAGTACTCTTCAAAAAGAAGCTGCTCCTGTTTCAGTAAAAAAATACAATACTTATCAGGTAAAGCCTAAAGAAACCTTGTATAGTTTGTCAAAAATGTTTGGTTTGAGTCAGGATGAGTTAGTTAAACTAAATCCGGAACTTAAGAATGGTGTTGAAATAGGAATGCTTTTAAAAGTGCCTGCAAATACTTCTTTTCCTGCGATTCAGGAAAATAAAGTGTATGCTGATTTGAGTCCTAAAAATGTGGGAGGACGTAAAAAGATAGCTTTGTTACTGCCTTTTAATGTCTCCAGAGTAGAAGGGGATACCGTAAATTCGATGACAGAACGATTGAAAAAAGACAAGTTTTTAAATATGACACTGGATTTCTATGCAGGAGCTTTGATGGCAATAGATTCGGCTAAAACACTGGGGTTGCCAATCGATGTCAGTATATATGATTCTGAAGAAACCAAGTATAATTCCAATGCTGCAGCTATTATCAATGCTAATAAATTACAAACAGCCGATGCATTAATAGGTCCTTTTTATCAAAATAATGCCGAAGCTACAGCCCGATTATTAAGCAGTTATAATGTGCCTGTGATTTCGCCTTTGTCAAAAGACTCCGGTAATCCAATAGCAAATTTATATCAAACTGTACCTTCAAATGATGTGTTAAAAACTGCTATGTTTGATTATATGCGTTCTAAACGCGGAAACGTTGTGGCTGTTGTTGACAGAAAAAAAAGTTCGATGAATTTATATCTGGCTCAGAACCAGCCTGATGTAAAGTTGGTAGCATTGAATGAAAACGGTAATATTTCTGCAGAAAGTCTTAGAAATACGCTGGTTACAGGAAAGATGAATTATGTACTAATGGAGACGGCCAGTATCTGGATGGTTAAAACAACTATTGCAGCTATGCTAAGTGTTATGCCGGATTATCAGGTGCAATTAGTAGTGTTAGAACCTAATGATGCATTGGATTCTGATGAAATCAAATTTTCAAATCTGGTAAAATTAAAATTAATGTATCCTTCGGTAACAAGAGATAATACTTCGCCGGAACGTATTGCTTTTGAAAATAAATTCAGAAAGCAGAATTTTATTTCGCCTAGCGATTATGCTACCAGAGGATTTGATGTTACTTTTGATACTATGATGCGTTTAATGCAGAATAAATCTTTTGAAGATACTGTCAATACTACCGCTACTGAACAATTTGAAAACAAATTTGAATATTATAAAAAAGACGGTATGGGTTATGCTAATAAAGGAGTTTACATTTTGTATTATGATACTGATCTGACCGAAAAAACAGCAAACTAAATTTTTTTTTGATGGATGCAAATCAACAGAAATTAGTAAAACTGGCGTATGCTAAAATGCCTTTTGGGAAATATGAAGGTCGTTTTTTGATTGATTTGCCCGAATATTATGTGGTCTGGTATCATAATAAAGGATTTCCAAAAGGAGAATTAGGTGAACAATTACAATTGATTTATGAATTAAAATTGAACGGATTAGAAGAATTGATACGAAATATTAAAAAAAGATACCCAAAACCTCATTGATTTAAGAAATTAATGAGGTTTTTATTTTTGCATTCATAAAAGTCAAATTTAGAAATTATCTCATTTCCAAATTAGCATAATCTAAATTTATAATCGTATTTTTGCCACGTTTTTTACACAACTACAATACAAACTAGAACAGCATGAATCAGACAAAATATATTTTTGTTACCGGAGGGGTTACTTCATCTTTGGGAAAAGGAATTATAGCAGCATCGTTAGCAAAATTATTACAGGCAAGAGGATACAGAACTACTATTCAAAAATTTGATCCTTACTTAAATGTTGACCCGGGAACGTTGAATCCTTATGAACACGGGGAATGTTATGTAACTGATGATGGAGCTGAAACTGATTTGGATTTAGGTCATTATGAGCGTTTTTTAAATGTTCCTACTTCTCAGGCTAATAATGTTACAACAGGAAGAATTTATCTTTCCGTTATCGAAAAAGAGAGAAGAGGAGAATTCTTAGGTAAAACAGTTCAGGTTGTTCCGCATATCACTAATGAAATTAAAGACAGAATGCAATTGCTGGGAAAATCCGGTGATTATGATATCGTTATTACTGAAATTGGAGGAACGGTAGGGGATATTGAATCGTTGCCGTATATAGAATCGGTGCGTCAGCTGGTTTGGGATTTAGGAGAAAATAATGCTATTGTAATTCATCTGACTCTGATTCCTTATCTGGCAGCTGCCGGGGAGTTAAAAACAAAGCCAACACAGCATTCTGTAAAAACGCTGATGGAAAGCGGAATTAAAGCTGATATTCTGGTGTGTAGAACAGAACATGAACTTTCGCAGGAATTACGCAGCAAATTAGCTTTGTTTTGTAATGTAAAAAAAGAAGCGGTTATTCAGTCTATCGATGCATCTACTATATATGAAGTACCTAATTTAATGCTTGAAGAAGGATTAGATATTGTTGCACTGAAAAAGCTAGATCTGCCTAAAAAAGCTGCTCCTGATTTAAAAACCTGGAATACTTTTTTAAAGAGATTAAAAAGTCCAAAACATACTGTAAATATCGGTTTGATTGGGAAATATGTAGAAATGCAGGACTGTTACAAGTCTATTTTAGAAGCATTTATTCATTCGGGTGCTGCTAATGAAACGAAGGTAAATGTAGTTTCTATTCACTCCGAATACATTGATGAAGAAAATATCGCTGAAAAATTCAAAGATATTGATGCTATTCTTGTTGCTCCGGGTTTTGGAGAAAGAGGAATCGAAGGAAAAATTGCTGCAGTGCGTTATGCACGTGAAAACAAAATGCCTTTCTTCGGAATTTGCCTGGGAATGCAAATGTCGGTTATTGAATATTCCAGAAATGTATTAGGGTATGCTGAAGCAAATTCGACTGAAATGAACGATCAGACCTCGCATCCTGTGGTGAACTTAATGGAAGAGCAAAAAAATGTAACTGATAAAGGCGGAACAATGCGTCTGGGAGCATGGAAATGCGAGATAAAACCGGATACTCTGGCTTACAGAATTTATGGGGAAACTACTATTTTTGAGCGTCACCGTCACCGTTATGAATACAATAGTGCCTATGTATCTGAATTAGAAAATGCAGGATTAAAAGCTTCAGGTATCAATCCGGATACAGGATTAGTAGAAATTGTAGAAATTGAAAATCATCCTTTCTTTATTGGAGTTCAATACCATCCTGAATATAAAAGTACGGTAGCAAATCCGCATCCTCTTTTTGTGAATTTTGTTGCTGCGGCTGTAAAAGCAAGAAAAAAATAGTAAAGTATTCTGCATTAGAATAAAAATAATCTGACCCAATAAGTCATAAAATAATTCATATAAAAATGGAAGAAAAAAAGTTTGACCCCAATTCGTTAATTGGTTTTGTATTGATTTTCGGTATATTGCTTTGGATCATGTACCAAAACAAACCTTCTGAAGCGGAACTGGCTGCAGAAAAAGCCAAAAAAGAATTGGTTGTTAAAGATACTAAAACGCAACAAAATGCAGCAAAATTAGTTACTGCTCCGGTAGCATCAAATGATACTCTGCAATTGGCAAAACTTCAAAAAACTTTAGGAAGCTTTGCTTATTCTGCTACTTTGCCGAGTGCGAAAGAGGAATTTACTACCATTGAAAACAAATTAGTAAAACTTAAAATAGCAAATAAAGGAGGTTATATTGCTGAAGCAACTCTGAAAAATTTTGAACGTACTAAAAAAGGATCTGGAGAGTTAGTCAAATTAATTAAGGATAATAATGCACAATTTAATTTAGAATTAGCCACTGCGGATAACCATACTTTAAACACAAAAGAACTTTATTTTGAACCAACCTTGACTAAAAATGGTGAAGACCAAATTTTGACAATGCGTTTAAAAGCAGCTCCTAATGCTTATTTAGAATATAAATATGTATTAAAAGCAAATGATTATATGCTGGACTTTGATATTCAGACACAAGGTTTGGGTACTATTTTAAAAACAGCAAAACCGTTACAGTTAGAATGGGAATTTAAAACCTATACTAATGAAAAAAGTATCTCTTATGAGAACCGTTATTCTGAAATATATTTTGAATATGAAGATGGTAAAAGTGATTATTTAGGTCAGGGACACGACAAAACAGAAACAGCGGAAGAGGTTAGTTATGTCGCTTACAAACAACATTTCTTTTCTTCTATTTTATTATCATCAACTCCTTTTGCAACAGCTGAATTGTATTCTGATAATTTAGTGAATGATGAAGAGATTGATACTACTTTTACCAAGCATTTCAAAGCAGTAATGCCACTGGCTTTCAAAAATGGAGAGATTGATCAAAAAATGAACTGGTACTATGGTCCTACAGATTATAAATTATTAAAATCTTATGATAGAAATCTGGAAGACATTGTAGCCTTAGGCTGGGGAATTTTTGGTTGGATTAACCGTCATCTGTTTATTCCAACTTATGGATTTCTGAGTATGTTTATTTCACAGGGATGGGCTATTGTATTGTTTACTATTTTAGTAAAATTACTAATGTCTCCTATTACGTATAAGTCGTTCCTGTCTCAGGCAAAAATGAAAGTGTTGCGTCCTGAAATCACTGAGATTAGTGAAAAATACAAAGACGAACCAATGAAAAAGCAACAGGAAACTATGAAGTTGTACAACAAAGCCGGAGTGAATCCAATGGCGGGTTGTGTACCCGGTTTACTGCAGATGCCAGTTTTTTATGCTTTGTTTCAATTTTTTCCATCAGCTATTGAGTTAAGACAAAAAGGATTCTTGTGGGCAGATGATTTGTCTTCATTTGATTCGGTTTATAAATTACCTTTCCATATTCCTGCTTATGGAGATCATATTAGTTTGTTCCCTATTTTAGCCTCTATTGCTATTTTCTTTTATATGAAAATGACAACCGGAGATCAGCAAATGGCAACACCGCAACAGGAAGGAATGCCTGATATGGCTAAAATGATGAAAATAATGGTGTATATTTCGCCATTAATGATGTTATTATTCTTTAATAGTTATGCGTCAGGATTGAGTTTGTATTATTTTATTTCTAATACCATTACAATCGGAATCATGTTAGTAATCAAGAATTACATTATTGACAGTGATAAGATTCACGCTCAAATTCAGGAAAATAAAAAGAAAGAGCCTAAGAAACAAAGTAAGTTTCAACAAAAGCTTCAGGAAGCGATGGCGCAACAGGAAGCGATGAAAGCGCAAAAGAAAAAGAAATAATATAAGACTAAAAAAATCTCGTTCATTCGGGATTTTTTTAGTTTACAGATAATTATAATCCGAATCATTCGTTTAAGTTGTTAAAATAGTTTTATGAAATCAATATCTAAAATAAGGTTTGTTTTTTTATTGTTTTTAAGCTTTTGTAATCTTCAGGCACAGAAAGCTTACAATAATCTGGATGCCAATGGGAAAAAAGATGGTGTATGGAAAGGTTTTTATGCGGAGTCTCAAAGACCTCGGTATGAAGGAACTTTTTCGCATGGTAAAGAAATAGGGGAATTTAAATTTTTTGATGATACTAAAGCTGGAACCGTAATTGCTACCCGAACTTTTAATCCCGATGATAATGCAGCTTATACGGTTTTCTATGATCAGAATAAAAATAAAGTCAGCGAAGGGAAGGTAGTCAATAAAATGTTTGAAGGAGAATGGAAATATTACCATAAAGACTCTAAAAGCATTATGACATATGAGCATTATAAAAATGGAAAATTAGAAGGGTTGCGTTCTGTATTTTTTCCAAGCGGAAAAATTGCCGAAGAAACCCATTATAAATCAGGTTCAAAAAATGGCAGTTCTAAAAAATATTCCGAAAGAGGAGTTGTTTTAGAAGAAGTTGCTTTTAAAAATGATCAATATGATGGTGAAGCTGTTTTTAGGGATGTTGACGGCAATATCGTTTCAAAAGGTAAATTCACTAACGGAAAAAAAACCGGTATCTGGCAATTTTTCGAAAATGGAAAATTGACTGCAGAAGAGAATTTGAGCCTTTATAAATCAAAAGAAACGGCAAAGAAAAAATAGTTCTTTTGTTCTTAAATGTTTTTAGTATACAAACGAAATGTGATAATGAACAGAATCGTTTGAAAACTTTGTACCTTTGCAGGCATTAAAAATAAATTTATAATGAAACGTGTTGTAGTAGGACTTTCTGGTGGTGTAGATTCAAGTGTTGCAGCTTATTTGTTGCAACAGCAAGGTTATGAGGTTATTGGGCTTTTTATGAAAAACTGGCATGATGATTCGGTAACGATATCTAATGATTGTCCGTGGTTAGAAGACAGTAATGATGCTTTGTTAGTAGCTGAGAAGCTGGGAATTCCGTTTCAAACCGTTGATTTAAGTGAACAATACAAAGAAAAAATCGTTGATTATATGTTCAACGAATATGAAAAAGGAAGAACTCCTAATCCCGATGTGCTGTGTAATCGCGAGATAAAATTTGATGTTTTCATGAAAATTGCCTTAAGTCTTGGAGCCGATTATGTGGCTACAGGACATTATTGCCGCAAAAGTGAAATTGATGTTGACGGAAAGCCGGTTTATCAATTACTGGCCGGTGTTGACAATAACAAAGATCAATCTTATTTCTTGTGCCAGTTGTCACAGGAGCAATTAGCCAAAGCGCTTTTTCCTATTGGAGAATTAACCAAACCTCAGGTTAGAGAAATTGCAGCAGAAATGGAATTAGTTACTGCAGAGAAGAAAGATTCTCAGGGATTGTGTTTTATTGGTAAAGTACGTCTTCCGGAATTTTTACAACAAAAATTACAACCTAAGCCGGGAATAATTGTCCAGATTGATAAAAATAATTCCGTTTATGACATTGGAATACCTAAAGGTTTGTCAGATGAAGAAACCTTGTCTCTGGCAGCAAGTCCAATTGCTTATACACCGGATATGGGAAAAACAGTAGGCAGACATCAGGGAGCACATTATTTTACCATCGGTCAGCGTAAAGGCTTAAATGTAGGAGGAACTGCTGAAGGTTTATTTGTGATAGCTACGGATGTTGATTCGAATATTATTTATACCGGAATGGGAAGCCATCATCCGGGTTTGTTTAGAAAAGCTTTATTTGTAGAAAAATCTGAAGTGCATTGGATTCGTGAAGATTTGGCTCTGGCCAATGGAGATTCGATGAAAGTAATGGCCAGGATTCGTTACAGGCAGCCTTTACAAGAAGCTACATTACATCAGTTTGCATCCGGAATGTATGTTTCTTTTGAAGAGCCACAGTCGGCTATAACCGAGGGACAATTTGTAGCCTGGTATCAGGAGGATGAATTATTAGGTTCCGGAGTGATTTCTTAGTGATACTTTCAGAAAAAAATAATAAATTTAAGTGATTAATTCTTTTATAGATTAATCACTTTTTTTTTAAACGGTATCACACTTTATGAGAAAGTCTCGTTTGTTATTTTTACTATTATTTCCTCTTTTTGTTTTTTCGCAGGAAGAAGCCTGGGTATATTTTAATGCTAAAGCAAATGAGCATTATTTTTATAATAATCCGTTAAAAATGCTTTCACAGCGTGCTTTAGACCGAAGGAATACTCAAAATATTGCTTTGGATTTTAAAGATATTCCTATCGATCAGAATTTTATTAGTATCATAAAAAAGGTTTCGGGAATCCAAATTATGGCTAAGTCTAAATGGATGAATGCCATTCATGTAAGAGGTTCTCAGAATGCAGTGAATGCATTAAAAAAGTATGGTTTTGTATCTAAGATAGATTTTGCCAATCCTGTTTTAAATCAAATAAATAAAGGTTCAAAAATTGTTATTAAGAAAAACAAGCATTTAAAAAAAGAAAAGCATATCCCTACTGATAATGAAACTGCTGATTTGCAAATAAAAATGCTGAACGGACAGGTTTTACATCAGCAAAAATATACCGGTTCAGGAAAAATATTAGCTGTGCTGGATGCCGGTTTTTTAGGTGTTGATAAAATAGTTCCGTTTAAACGGTTAAGGGATAATAAACAAATTTTAGGAGTTTATAATTTTGTAACCAGAAGTGATGCAGTTTATACTAAGGATTCCCATGGTACCAATGTGCTTTCCACGATGGGTGCTTATACTGAGAATTCATTAACAGGTACAGCGATAGGTGCTTCTTATTATCTGTTTGTTACCGAAGATGTAAGTGCTGAAAATCCGGTGGAGGAATCACTATGGGTAGAGGCTGCTGAAAAAGCAGATAGTTTAGGAGTGGATATTATAAATAGTTCATTAGGGTATACGGAGTTTGACAATCCCGCATATAATCATACTTATGAACAAAGAAACGGAAGTACAGCTTTTATTTCTCAAGGAGCCGAAATTGCTTTTAGCCGCGGAATGCTTGTAGTTGTTTCGGCAGGAAATGAAGGAGCAACTAAGGATCCGTATATAGGAGCTCCGGCAGATGCTGCTTCTGTTATTGGAGTAGGAGCAGTAAATGAACATAAAAATCGGGTAAGTTTTAGCTCTGCAGGTCCCACATCTGATGGTCGGATAAAGCCTGAAGTAATGGCTCTGGGGCAAAATACAGTAGTGTCTGATGAGAATGGAAATAATATTTATCTTAATGGAAGTTCTTTTTCGGCTCCGCTTATTGCCGGAATGCTTGCCTGTTTGTGGCAGGCCTATCCAGAGAAAACAAATCAGGAAATAAAAGAAATGCTGCTTGAATCATCTGATAATTATAATACACCGGATAATCTGTATGGTTATGGAATTCCTGATTTTAATTTGGCATTGACCAACAAAGTAAATTTAAAAAATGAAAATCTGCAGTATTTTGTCGCTTATCCGAATCCTGCCTCTGATGTTGTTTCTGTTCGTTTTCCTGCTGATTTTAATAAAGGGAAAATACTTTTTTATAATGTACTTGGACAAAAAGTTTTAGAAAGTAAGGTACTGGATTTAGAAACCAATTTTTCTTTAGAACCTTTAAGTAAAGGACTTTATTTCTATAAAATTGAATCGGATTTCATTTCCAGATATGGGAAAATAATTAAAAATTGATTGGCAAATGAACAGAATAACAACATTATTTAATATAAAATATCCTTTGATTCAGGCGGGAATGGTTTGGGTTAGCGGTTATAAATTAGCCAGTGCAGTAAGTAATGCCGGAGGTTTGGGATTGATAGGTGCCGGTTCAATGTATCCGGAAGTTTTAAGAGAACATATTCGCAAATGTAAAAAAGCTACTTCAAAACCTTTTGGAGTCAATATTCCGATGTTGTATCCAAATATCGAAGAAATTATGAAGATAATTGTTGAGGAAAAGGTGCAAAACGTGTTTACTTCGGCAGGAAATCCTATGACCTGGACACCTTATTTAAAGGACAATGGAATTACAGTAGTCCATGTGGTGAGCAGTACCAAGTTTGCGTTGAAAGCACAGCAAGCAGGAGTAGATGCCGTCGTTGCTGAAGGTTTTGAAGCAGGAGGGCATAATGGTCGCGATGAAACCACTACTTTTACTTTAATTCCGATGGTGAAAGAACAAATAAAAATTCCTATTATTGCAGCCGGTGGTGTAGCCAATGGAAACGGTATGCTGGCAGCAATGGTTCTGGGGGCAGATGGTGTGCAGGTAGGAAGCCGGTTTGCTGCTTCAACAGAATCTTCGGCGCACGATAATTTTAAGAAAATAATTCTGGATACAAAAGAAGGTGGTACCCAATTAACATTAAAGGAATTAACGCCCGTCAGATTGATAAAGAATAAGTTTTTTAAAGATATTGAGGAATTATACACCCACTGTCCAACTGTAGAAGATTTGTCCGGATTATTAGGAAGAGCCCGTGCTAAGAAAGGTATTTTTGAAGGTGATGTAGATGAGGGAGAATTAGAAATAGGTCAGGTAGCCGGATTAATTCACGAAATAAAGTCAGCTGAAACTATTGTTTTAGATATGATGAGGGAATATGAATTTGCTAAAAAACAAGTTGCCAATTTTTTATTTTAAATAAGTCAAAATGACACAAAAAAAAAGCTTTTATTTTTACATCACTTTATTGTTTTTTGCAATTGGTTTCCAGCAGTCTTATAGTCAGGTATATCGATTCAGGACTTCAGGATTCAGTGTTTTAGAGAAAAATGAGAATGGAAAATGGGGGAAATGGTCTGAGTTGGGATTAGTCAATATTGCTGTCAATTTAGATACTGACAAGAACAGGATTGTAGTATATTCTCAAAATATTCAATTGTATAATATACTAGTTTATCAGCCTGAATCTGAATCTGAAAGTGATTTAGTGTATTCTTTTAGCTGTAAAGATAACGATGGTGTTGATTGTACAGTTTCAATTATTACCCGTAAAATGCAGAAAAACCGCAAACAACTTTATATCACTTATCCCGATCACGTGATTGTGTATAATATTTTTGCGATGTAAAATCGGAATATTATTCGATTTCAATATCTTTTATAAACTCATCATATTCCAGATAAAAACGCTCCAGGGCATCCATTTTTTCATTGAAAAAATCAAAAATAATCTCCCAGTGATTGCGGTTGCTAAAACCAACGCCTGATTTTTCAACCCAAATCCTGCTAATGGTTTTTCCATTTTCTAAAACATAGTCTTTTTCGAATACTAAATCACTGATGAATTCTTCCTCTAAAATGTTTTTTAAAGCTTCTAACTTTTCAAAGTAAGCAATTCTCTTTTCGGTATTGCGAGGCTCAATGTCTATAAGTACCTGCGCTTTTTTGTTGTCCACATAAAATTTAAAAGAGAAGTCTTTAATTTTAGTGTCATATAACAACCATTTTCGTGGGTGTTTTTCGGCAAATGTCACCCAGAATTCTCTCTTTAAGCGTTGCGTTTCTTCTTTACTGTACATTATATTAAGCTTTCATCTTTAGAAATTTGTTCAGGCTTCTTTTCTAAAGTATATTTATGTTTTATTTGCAAAAATAGACTTTGATTATGGATTTTCAGCATTTTTTAAAAATTATACCTAATTTAGTTCAGGCATCGCTTCCTGCTTTTGCTTCTCATGAAAAGATGATGCCTCTTGAGCGCAAACAGCTTTTGAAGAGAATTAATCTGGAAGAAAAACACCCAAGAGAAGCTGCTGTAACGATGTTGTTTTATCCTAAAAATCAACAAACTCATCTTGTACTTATTGTCCGCAATTCATATGAAGGCGTTCATTCCGCACAAATTGCTTTTCCGGGTGGTAAATTTGAAACAGGAGATATAAATTTAAGAGAGACTGCTTTAAGAGAAACAGAGGAAGAGATTGGAATCAGTCGCAGTAAAATCCAAATAGTGAAAGATTTTAGTCCGTTGTATATTCCGCCAAGTAATTTTATGGTGTATCCTTTTTTAGGGGTTTGTACCGAAGAACCGGCTTTTATTTTGGATCCTGAAGAAGTAGCGTCAATTATTGAATTGCCTCTGGAAGTTTTTCAGGATGATGCTATTTTATCTGTCGAAAATTTGTCAACGTCATATGGGGCTTTCATTGAAGTTCCGGCTTTTAAGATTGATGAACATATTGTGTGGGGAGCTACTGCAATGATGCTCAGTGAATTGAAAGATGTGTTGTTAAGCGTTTTTGAGGATGCTGAATAATAGAGCGCTTTCTATTATTTTTGTAAATTTATAAGCTAACATTTAAAATTTAAAACTGTTTATGAGACTTATTAAAAGAAATCCTTTTGGACACATTTTATTTCTAAAAAAATGGCTGATCCGTTTTTTTGGAAGTTTTACTCATAGACGCTATCGGGGTTTTAATGAATTACAGATTGAAGGTTCGGAGATTATTCGAAAATTACCCGATACTAATGTGCTTTTTATCTCTAACCATCAAACTTATTTTGCTGATGTGGTGGCAATGTTTCATGTTTTTAATGCCAGTTTAAGCGGACGAATTGATTCAATTAAGAATATTGGTTATTTATGGCAGCCTAAGATGAATATTTATTATGTTGCCGCTAAGGAAACCATGCGTTCGGGGCTGTTACCTAAAATATTATCTTATGCCGGAGCCATTCCTGTTGAAAGAACCTGGCGTTCTGAAGGGGTAGATGTGACGGAGAAAAAAGCGGTAAACCCGAATGATACCGAAAACATAAAAAAAGCGCTGAACGACGGTTGGGTTATTACTTTTCCGCAGGGAACTACCCGTTCTTTTAAGCCTGTCAGAAAAGGTACCGCACACATCATTAAACAACATCGTCCTATAGTAGTGCCGATTGTTATTGATGGTTTCAGACGCTCATTTGACAGAAAAGGAATCCGAATGAAAAAGAAAGGAATTTTACAGTCTTTTATCATTAAAGAACCGCTTGCTATTGATTATGAAATAGATACCATTGACGAAATTGTAGAAAAGATAGAGTATGCCATAGAGCAGCATCCTTCTTTTTTAAAGGTTATTCCAGCTGAAGAGTTAGAAGAACAGGAACAATTAAACAAATTGCGTCAATGGGAAATAGAATAATTATAAAGTTTTATTTTTATAATAATTCACTAATAAATCAACAAATTTACTATAACTGTTTATTCCTTCTTCCTGTTGGTTGATTTTTAAATAATGGTCATAAAAAGTATGGAATCCTCTTTCCACAGGGGTTTGATACTGCATCCAGAATTGTTCTGTTTCCTTATAGTTTTTTATGATTCCGGGATGAATAGTTTTTAATAATTCCTGATGAACTTTTTTATTTCTAAGATACCAATTGTTCATACAATACCGCAATGCAAAACTGTAACCGGAATATTTAAAATATAAATCGTCATTGTTTACCGAAGCAAGAAAGCCAATAAAGTTGCATTCACTTTCACTGGCGAATCCCATTTGATGTGCCATTTCGTGACAACTGGTTGTGGGTAAATTGTACATAGGCATTAAATAATTTACCTGAGCTTCATTAGTAAACGGATTTAAATAACCACCAAAACCCATGTAAGTTAAAGGTAAACTAAACAGGGATTTTTTTATGCTTTGATTAGTATAAGTAAAGGCAGGGTGTTTTTTTGCCAGATTTTGATAACCATTCCTGTTTTTTTGAAAAGTGGCTTCATGCGTATATGGATAGATCACTTTTAATCGGTTATTTTTAGTGATGCGGTTTTGAATTTGATTCGTTTTTGCAATAACTTTTTTGGTAAAATCTAATAAATCAGCATCAGTATAATCACGTTCAATTTTCATTTTTTCAAAAAGAGGAACTCTGTAATAATTAATTGCCCAGATAAAATAAAAGAAGAAATGAAAAACAGAAACAAAACTCAATATCTTTAATAACAGGTTTTTCCAGTTTAATTTCCAATTCTTCCGGTTGTACCAAAACCATTTTACACAAAATACAATCAGTATAAAATATAAAATATCGCCCACTGAAAACGGAATCCATCCCAATACTATTCTCAAAAAATCAGAAAGTAACGGATATAGTCCGTTGCTGTAAAAAGATTCTACTAATTCGGGAAAAAAAAAGAGCATTTTTAGAATCAGAATCTGAAAAATAAGCAGTATTGGTAATAAATATTTTCTTTTCAAAATGACATTTTATAGAGTTGTAAATATAATTACAATAATTAATTTATTATCCGAAAAGGATTTTAAACTTTGTAACTTTGAGTTTTTAAATCGAAAATACAACACAACAATATGAGTCAGGAAATACGGGATTTAGAACCACAGGTTTTGTGGAATAATTTTGCTACTCTTAATGCAGTCCCAAGGCCTTCAAAGAAAGAAGGACGTGTAGTGGCATTTATAAAAGACTTTGGTAAGAAGTTAGGATTAGAGGTTTTTGAAGATAAAGTTCAAAATGTAATTATCAGAAAACCGGCAACGACGGGAATGGAGAATCGCAAGCCTGTAGTTTTACAGGGGCATTTAGATATGGTGCATCAAAAAAATGCGGAAACCGTTTTTGATTTTGATACACAAGGAATTGAAATGTATGTAGATGGTGACTGGGTGCGTGCTAAAGGAACAACTTTAGGAGCAGATAATGGACTGGGAGTTGCAGCAATTATGGCTGTTTTAGAAAGCAAAGATCTCGCTCATCCTGCTATTGAAGCCTTATTTACAATTGACGAAGAAACAGGAATGACGGGTGCCATGAACTTAGAAGAAGGTTTGTTACAAGGGCAAATTTTGTTGAATCTGGATACTGAAGAAGATGATGAAATCGATATTGGCTGTGCCGGAGGTGTTGATGTCACTGCCGAAGCAGAATATGATGAGGAAGAAACTCCGGAACATTCGGTAGGATATAGCATAACTGTTAAAGGACTTAAAGGGGGGCATTCCGGGATTGACATTCACAAAGGTTTAGGAAACGCTAATAAAATTATGAATAGACTGTTATTTGACGGTTTTGATAGTTTTGGTTTGCAAATTTCTGAAATAAAAGGAGGAAGTTTACGTAATGCAATTCCGCGTGAAAGTGTAGCAAAAGTGATTATTGCTTCGGTTTATGATGAAGCTTTTGTGTTTGATATGCAGCAAATTGTAGGCGAAATTAAAAATGAACTGAAAACTACTGAACCGGATTTAGAAATTGTTTTCGAAAAATTAAAAAATACACCTGCAAAAGTGATGCCTCCAATGGCACAATATTACTTTGTACGGTCAATGGCTACTGCTGCAAACGGGGTGCATAGAATGAGTGCCGATTTTGATAATCTGGTTGAAACTTCCAATAATATTGCAAAAGTTGATTTGGGTAAAGGGAAATTATCAGTGCAGTGCTTAACGCGTTCTTCGGTTGAATCGGCTAAGTTTGATTTGGCTAATGAGCTGCGTTCTGCTTTTGAATTAATGGGCTGCGAGGTGGAGGTTTCGGGTTCTTATCCCGGATGGACACCTAATGCGCAATCGGAGATATTGGATGTTTTAGTTCCAATATATGAAAAGCTAAATCAAGAAAAACCTAAAGTAGTGGCTTGTCATGCCGGTTTAGAATGCGGGATTTTAGGCGCTAATTACCCGGATATGGATATGATTTCTTTTGGTCCTACCATTCATGGAGCTCATTCACCCGATGAAAGAGCAAGTATTACTTCTTCCCGGAAATTCTGGAAATTTTTAGTAGAGATTTTGGCAAACATTCCGTTAAAATAATAGTGTAGCAGTGTGCTGTTTTTTAATCTAAAAAAAATCCTCAATTATTTCAATTGAGGATTTATCTAAACTAAAACTTTATTTTTTCAAAACTTTGTATTGTTCATAACAGCCGCTTATGGCATCCATAATTTGGAGGTCATTGGCAGTTTGAATGAAAGACTCCGAATAATTGCATCGTTGTAAAATTTCAGGAATTTCATTTTTATCTATACCCAGCAGCACTGCCAGTGTTTCGCGGTCAAACTTAGATTCTAAAAGATTTCTTACGGTGTCGTCTTTTTTGATTTCTTTTAATTTTTTTAACTCAGTGGCTTTTTTTCCAAAGAAATTATAAAGCATATCGGCAGGGTTGAATATAGAACCCAAAACTTTTCCAAAAGCTCCCGGAGAATATTCACCTGCTTCATAACCATTGTTCAGTCCTGAAATACTGTATTGATAATTTTTGTTGATAGGAATCGTTTTAGAATCAACTTCTAAATAACCGGTGAGGTTAAAGGGACGGATAACAACCTCTTCTAACGCAATTGCTTTTTCGGTCAGATATATTTTAGCTATTTTGTTTTTTATCCAGTCATTTGTTACTTTCACTCGTAGTGACTGAAATCCTAAAAGGGACAAATGTAAGGTGTCGTTAGGGTGGATATCAATTTCAAAATATCCGCTCATGTCAGTTCTGGAACCTCTTACTCTGTTGATATTGATGATGTTTACACCTGATAAGGGAGATTTAGTATTGTCGTTATAGATATAGCCGGTTACTTTTTGGGAAGTAATTTGATCCTGAGCAAAAGTGACTGTAGAGAATACTATAAAAAAGAAAACTACAAAATATTTCATAAACTGGTTTAAAACTTTAAAAGTAATAAATCGGCTTTAAATATTTTGTAGTTTATTATTTTAATTATAAGAAAATTAACGAATCGTTAATCTCTTCTTGGTCTTCTTGGTCTTGGAGCATCCCCAAAACTTTCCGAGCGTCTTGCAGGTCTTTCTGAAGAACCTCCTTCACGTCTTGAAGCACCTCTGTCATTTCTGAAACCAGCTTCTCTTGGAGCTGAATTTCTGTCACTTCTAAAACTGCCTTCTCTGCGTGGAGCAAAACTTCCTTCGCGTCTTCCGCCTTCGCGTCTTCCGCCTGAATTTCTTCCATTATGATCACGTCTTCCACCACCATCATTTTTAGAAATCTCAACATTGATACGACGACCTTCTAACTGTACGTTGTTCAGTACTTCCATTACTTTGTCAGTATGTTCCGGATCAGTGTTAAAGAAAGAGAATCCTTCTTTTACATCCACTTTGAAAACATCATCACGACCTAAGTCTAATGTTTCTTTCAGGTAATCTTTTAATGACATCCAGTCAAAATTATCTCTGGAACCAATGTTTACAAAATATCTTGTAGCACCGCCATTATTGTTTTCTCTTGGTGCACGGTCGTCTCCACGATCACGTCTGTCAGATCCTGAAGCAGAAATATCTCTTGTTTTCTTATAGTAGTTTATAAAACGGTTAAACTCAACAGAAACCATTTTCTTAATTAACTCTTCTTTAGACAAACCTTCTAATACATCATTGATAGCCGGTAAGTAGTTGTCAATTTCATGATCTACTTCAGTATCTTTAATTTTATTTGCTAAGTGTAATAATTGGATTTCACAGATTTCAATTCCTGACGGAATTGTTTTTTCTTCAAATTTTTGTTTGATGATTCTTTCGATAGAAGAAATCTTGCGTAATTCACTTTTTGTTACAATTACAATAGAAGTTCCTAATCTTCCGGCACGACCTGTTCTTCCTGAACGGTGGTTGTACGTTTCAATTTCGTCCGGCAATTGATAGTTTACTACGTGAGTAATGTTATCAACGTCAATTCCACGAGCCGCTACATCTGTTGCAACAAGCATTTGGATTTGTCTACCACGGAAAGATTTCATTACCCCGTCACGTTGTGCCTGAGATAAATCTCCGTGTAAAGCTGCAGCGCTGTATCCGTCTTCGATTAGTTTTTCGGCAATAGCTTGTGTATCACGTTTTGTACGACAGAAAACCACTGAGAAAATGTCAGGGTTTGCATCAGCTAAACGTTTCAGAGCTTCGTAACGGTCACGGGCATTTACCAGATAAAATTCGTGAGAAACCGTCGCAGAACCAGAGTTTTTAGTACCTACGGTAACTTCTGCAGGGTTAGTCATGAATTGTTTTCCAATTCTGGCTACTTCCGCAGGCATAGTTGCAGAAAACAACCAGGTGTTTTTTTCATCCGGTGTTGTTGAAAGGATGTTTACGATGTCCTCATAGAATCCCATATTCAGCATTTCGTCTGCTTCGTCCAGAATACAATAATTAATCTGAGTGATGTTTACTAATCCTCTGTTAATCATATCCTGCATTCTTCCTGGTGTAGCTACAATAATTTGAGCTCCTCTTTTAATTTCTCTGGCTTGTTCTGTAATACTAGCTCCTCCGTAAACTGCTACCACATTAATACCTTTTTCGTATTTAGAGTAGTTTTTAAGTTCGTTGGTAATCTGTAAGCAAAGTTCGCGCGTTGGAGATAAAATCAACGCCTGTGTATTTCTGTTGTCGGCATCAATTTTTTGAATAACTGGAAAACCAAAAGCTGCCGTTTTCCCTGTCCCTGTCTGAGCCAACGCAACTAAATCTGTATCTTTTTCCAATAATAGGGGAATCGCTTTCTCCTGTACTTCTGACGGATTCTCAAATCCTAGATCTAAAATCGCCTTCAGTAACGATTCACTCAATCCTAATTGTTCAAATTTATTCATTATGTATTTTTAAAATAGGGTGCAAAATTACTGTTAATAATCCATATAAACTAATGCATTTCTAAGTTTTAATGATTTAATATCTTTTGATTATCAGAAAGTTATGTTTTTAAACTTAAAACTGCACCTTTGGTTTATGAATTTTAATGGTAAACAACAAGTGTATTTTAGAAAAAAATAAATAAAAATTGTTGGATTTTAAATAATTATTTTGTTTCTGTTAAATAAGAAATGAGTAATTGGGTAGCTTTGCTGCGATGGCTGATTTGGTTTTTTATTTTTAAATCTAAATCAGCAAAAGTTTGCTGATAGTCTTCGGGCTGAAAAACTGGATCATATCCAAATCCTTGATTTCCTGATTTTTTCATCGTAATTTTCCCCTTTGCTATTCCGGTAAATAATTGTTGTTTTCCGTTTACATTTAATGCAATTACAGTTTTAAATTGTGCGGTACGGTTGTTTTTGTCTTTGAGATTTTCCAGCAAAAGATTCATATTGTCTTCTGCATTACGCTGCATCCCTGCATATCGTGCAGAATATACACCTGGTGCTCCGTTTAAGGCTTCCACTTCCAGTCCGGTATCATCAGCAAAACAGTCATAACCGTATTTTTGAGTTACATAATTAGCTTTCAGTATGGCGTTTCCTTCTATAGTGTCAGCTGTTTCAGGAATTTCTTCATGGCAACCTATTGCTTCGAGACTCAAAACCTCAATTGTTTCAGGTAATAGTTGTTGAATTTCTTTAATTTTATTTTTGTTATTGGATGCGAATACAAGTTGCATAATTTAAGATTTTAAGAAATGGTGATATTTAGTATTAAATATTGTATAACTAGCTGTTATTCAGGTTAATTAGATGTTAAATCGTTTCTGGAAACAAAATTATTATGAATAATTGCCGTATCTTTACACTGTGGTTTTGATTCACTATGTGTGTATGTTAATTTGGGTAGAAAAATGAAAACACACTATCAACACCTTTTTAGTTAATTATATAAGTTGAGAATAGTAAATCAAAACCAATGTTGGAGGGCTTTAACAGCCCTCCTTTTTTTTAATGCTGGCTGACATTTGTTAAATTATTGGGGAAATACAAATCAGAAAGATGGCTGAACTCATCACCACGCATAAAAATAGAAATATCAGCTTCTGCAAAACTGGTTTTTCCGGCTGCAGCCAGCAATTCATTAGCCGCATGAAGGGTATTTCGATGATAATGATATACCCGTTCAGATTTATCTGTTACTACTAAACCTTTCATCAGCATTTTATTCTGGGTAGCTACACCTGTAGGGCATTGATTGTTATGGCAACGCAATGCCTGAATACATCCCAGTGAAAACATGAATCCTCTGGCGCTGTTGCACATATCTGCTCCTAAAGCAATAGCATGTAAGACAGAATAACCGGAAATAATTTTACCACTTCCTATTATTCGTATTTTATCGCGGATGTTGAGATTAACCAATGTTTTATTAACAAATATTAAAGCGGGCTCAAAAGGCATTCCCACACCATCAGAAAATTCTAAAGGTGCAGCTCCGGTTCCTCCCTCAGCTCCATCTACAGTAATAAAATCCGGATAACAATCTGCAGCGATCATTTCGTGACAAATGGCTTCAAATTCACTTGTTTTTCCGATACAGAGTTTGAATCCGATGGGTTTTCCATTCGATAATTCGCGCAGACGGGCAATAAATTCGATTAAGCCTCTGGCGTCAGAAAAAGCACTGTGAGCCGGAGGAGACAGAATCAGTGTATGGGGTAGTACGCCTCTTATTTTTGCAATTTGTTCCGTGTTTTTAGCTGCTGGTAATACTCCGCCATGACCTGGTTTGGCACCTTGAGAGAGCTTAATTTCAATCATTTTTACATTCGGATGGCTAGCTTTTTCTTTGAATTTTCCTCCGTCAAAATTTCCTCTGTCGTCCCTGCAGCCAAAATAGCCTGTTCCTATTTGCCAGGTAACATCGGCGCCCTGTAAATGAAAATCAGTTAATCCTCCTTCGCCGGTATTGTGATAGAAATGACCTCTTAAAGCGCCTTTGTTTAATGCTAAAATTGCATTTTCGCTTAATGAACCGAAACTCATCGCAGAAATGTTCAGCAACGAAGCTGAATAAGGCTGTTTGCAGTCTTTTCCTCCCACCATTACACGAGGTAATTCTTCATTTACTTTGGTTGGGAATACAGAATGTTTAATCCCTTCATAATTCGTATGATTTATATTTAATTGTGTTCCAAAAGGAGTATTAGAATCAATATTTTTAGACCTTTGATAGACCAGAGAGCGCTGATTGCGTGAAAATGGTTTCCCGTCGGTGGAGCGCTCGATAAAATACTGTTGGATTTCAGGTGAAATACTTTCGAAAATATACCTGAAATACCCTATAATTGGGAAGTTTCGGAGTATAGCATGTTTTTTTTGGACACTATTATAAAATCCTATACCTATGAAAACCACCATTATTACAGAAAACAAATACGATGTTTCCATGTAATAATTGAAAAATAATGAAATGGCTAATAATGAAATTCCAACGATGAAAATTTGCTTTCTCATTTGATAATTGATTTAAATTGCAGGCAAACACAAATTTAATCCAAAAAGGATTGGAGTTACTTATAGAATCTTTTAAAATAACCTTAAATTTCGGAGATGTACTGTGTTTAAAATAGCCGTTTAACTGTCTTAATATGAGTATTTATTAACTAAAACGTAAACGGACATAAACATGTTTTATCCCTTTTTTGTCTGAATCTCTTTCATCTATTTCAAGAATATCTGTGAGCGATTTTAACATGGGGGTCAGTTTTGTAAAACCGTAATTTCTGGGATCAAACTCGGGTTTTTTCTTTACAATCAGATTTCCTACGTCACCTAAGAAGGCCCATCCGCTATCATCGGCAATATCATCAATCGAATCTTCAATAAGATCAATTGTAGGTTCGTCTATTTTGTTTAGCGGTTTTTGTACAGACTTTTCAGTTGTTCTAACAGTGGTTTTTTCAACTGGTTTTTTAGAATCTACTACCGTTTTAGCTGTCTTTTTCTTAATTGCACCATCTAAAACTTCGATAAATATGAAGCGGTCGCAGGCACTGATAAAAGGTTTAGGTGTTTTTTGTTCTCCAATTCCGATGACTTTCATGCCGGATTCTCTTAATCGGATGGCTAAACGTGTAAAATCACTGTCACTGGAAACAATACAAAAACCGTCCAGTTTGCCTGAATAGAGTAAATCCATCGCATCGATAATCAGTGCGGAATCTGAAGAGTTTTTGCCTGTGGTATAACCATATTGCTGGATAGGAGTAATAGCGTGTTCTAATAAAACGCCTTTCCAGCCATTAGCATTGGGTTTGGTCCAGTCGGCATAGATGCGTTTTGTTGTGGGAGTTCCGTATTTAGTGATTTCTTCCATCATTCCCTTTACATTGCTGTATGGAACATTATCGGCATCAATTAATACGGCTAATTTGAGTTCTTTTGTATTTTGTGGCATTGCATTTTTTTAAGTGAGCTAAAGATAAATATTTTACTTTAGTTTTTGTTCTGTTTGCTGTTATTTCATTCTGCGTTCTTTTAAACAGAAAAAGGAGAAGTTTTTTGCTTCTCCTTATTTGATACTATTTTTACAGAAGAGTCAGGTTGTTTTTTATCTGATATTCAGATTTCCTTCAATTCCGTCACTGTTGTCCGTTGTTGATCCTGTTAAAGCGGCACCAATAAAGCTTAGCATTGTTACAAATTTACCGGCTTTGGTATCCCAGTAATAAGTTTCTTCTGGTGTAACTCTGATTACGGTTACTTTAGGATCTTCTTTTCCATCTTCAAACCATGCATTAGCCAGTGAGCTCCATTGTTCTTCTATTGTATTTTTGTCTTTATAAATAAAAGCTTTACCGTAAATTGACAGGTATTCGGCGTTTCCGTTATTCATAAAAAATAACTGTACTTTATTCTCTTCTTTTATTTCAAAATTTTTATTGCTCTCGGAGCTGCTTAGAAACCAAAGATTTCCTTGTTTGTCGCATTCCTGAAGACTCATCGGACGGGAATTCATTGGAAGTTCAGTTAAGTTGGTACAAAACATACAAACTCTGGCGCTTTCTGATAATTCTTTTAATTTTTCAATGGCTTTGGTCTGTGTTAAATTTTCTATTGACATGTCTTAGATTTTTAAAAGTTAATGATTGTTTTCTGTTCCGTCAGCACACCAAAGAATGGCGGTGTCTAATTCGTTCTTTGAAAAAGATCTGAATTCTCCGGGCATCAGAACACTAAATATTTCGGTAAAATTTTGCACATTGTTATTGTCTGTAACAATAGCGCAACGATTCCATTTGGAGAGGTTTTTTATTCCAAGAAGTAAGTCCTGCAGCCAGGCTTTAAAAGTGAAATCTCCAATTTCAGTATTGAGATACAAAAGGTAGTTTAATTCATTGAAAATTTTTACTTTTTGTTCCGCAGTGGGGAAGACCACGTTTTCAAAATCGGCCTGGGTTACCGTGCCGCGTGCTTCAAAAGCAGCAACATTATCGGGTGTGTTTTGTAGTATAGCTATCATGACTGTTTTATTTTAAGTCAAAAATATCACTTCTATACTTTTGGTATGTTACAGATTTTTACCGAATTATTACAGGATTTTGTTTGGAATCCTAAAACGTGATTCGGTTAAGAGGGAGTTAATTGATCTAACTGCGTAGAATTTTTTCCATTGTTTTTCCTTTAGCTAATTCATCAATTAATTTGTCCAGATAACGAATTTGCTGCATCAGTTTGTCTTCGATTTCTTCTACACGATAGCCACATATCACGCCTGTGATTTTAGAAACATTCGGGTTTATTTGTGGTGCCTGAGCAAAGAATGTTTCAAAATCAGTTTGGTTTTCCAGAATATGTTGCAAGTTTTGCTCGTTGTATCCGGTAAGCCAGAAGATAATGGTGTCTACTTCCTGTCTGCTACGTCCTTTTTTCTCTGCCTTAGCAATATAGTGCGGATAAACTGAAGCAAAAGGCATTTTAAATACTTTATGATTCTTCATTTTTATTAAATAAATTTTAAGTGCTACTTGCAGACTTAGGTTTTAGATTTGATAGTTTTTATCAGTTCTTTATTTCTTTTATTAGCTCTTGCATTTTGTAAAGAGATGACTGCCCAAATGGCAGCAGGAATCCAACCAATAAGAGTTATTTGTAATACTAAACAAAGAATTCCAGTTAATATCCTACCTCTTAAAAAGAAAGAAACGAACGGAAAGAAAATGGCAATTAAGGTCATGGTTTAGTTTTTATTATTGATTTCAGTTATTTAATTGAAAAACTATTTCCCAAGTGATAACTGTGAAAACTCCATTTGCAACAATCAATGTTATAATTCCATATGGATCATAAACAGGGAAAAGATTCAATTGGAGAATTAATATTGATAAAATAATACTTGTTATTGTTACTAAAGCGGGAAACATGATTTTTTTCCAAAAGGTATATTTTGTATTAAGAAAAGCAAACGCAATGTTTACAGCAAAAATGACTGAAACCATAATAACCACCATTGTGTTTCCTTTACTTCCATTTAATTGTTGAACTATAAAATCAATTACGATAGGAATTGAACAAATTATAGTTAGAAGTATAGTATAGCTTAAGATTTTTTTCAAGTTCATTTTTTTAGTTTTATGGTTAAAATATGATAAAATGGTAATTCAACTAAAATAGCAAATTAATTGTTGAACTTCGTTTCGCATTAAGAATAAAATAATCAAAATTATTAATGTAATTATATTAGTTTTGGATTCAATATATTTCTGTTTGTTAAAGTTTGAAGATGTTTTAAAAATTAAATATCCACCGATTATTAAGATTGGTAAATGGTCCAAAATCAGTTCAACATACCAAATTGCTGAAATTCTGCTTGCAGTCGCGCCTTCACCGTAAATTCCCCAAAAGACAAAAATTTCAATTATAAAGAGTAAAATGAGAATCACAAAGAATAGTATACTATTGATTGCAATACTTTTATATTCGGTTTTTAGTTTAGTGAGTTTTTGTAAATTCAAAATGAGTCGTTGTTAAGGTAAAAACATAAAGCTAATGCAAATAAATGTATACCAAACAGAAAGTATCTCCATTTCGGTTTGTGTATTAAAATTTGGCTATAAATCGGTATTTGGATTAAAGCGAGGACAAAACCAATTAAATTTATTTTTCTATTCAAATTTGTTAATAACATTGTAAAAGGGAAAATTATTTTAGCAGGAATATATGTGCCGTGTCCTCCACCTGCAAAAATTATTGAAACAAGAAGACATAAAAATGTAATAATTAATGTTTTTGCTACTGTTTTCATTTAAATGTGTGCTAACTTTTAAATGCTCGCTAAAAAATAGCGCTTATATTCTCAAAATCAGTTAGTTTGACGAAACTGTATTTTGGTTTGTATTTTGATCAAATATATTCATTTTTTCTTACAAAAAATATAAATTTCATTTTATTTAAAATGGAAAGTCATTGAAAAAATGCTAACATAAATAGCTCCTGAAAATAAATTTAGCTTAAAAGGTGCTAATAAAATTTAAATAATTATTTTTGCAAACTGTTAAAATTAATGTTATTACATCACGATAGTATGGTAAAAGATTTATTCGAAAGAATTCAGAGCAATAAAGGACCGTTAGGGAAATGGGCTTCGCAAGCAGAAGGATATTTTGTATTTCCTAAATTAGAAGGAGAATTAGGGCCTAGAATGAAGTTTGCAGGAAAAGATATTTTGAACTGGAGTTTGAATGACTATTTAGGTCTGGCCAATCATCCTGAAGTGCGTAAAGCTGATACTGATGCTGCAATTCAGTTTGGTGCGGCTTACCCAATGGGTGCGCGTATGATGAGTGGTCACACAACTTATCACGAACAATTAGAAAAAGAATTGGCTGAATTTGTAATGAAGGAATCAGCTTATTTATTGAATTTTGGGTATCAGGGAATGGTTTCTATCATTGATGCTTTGGTAACTAAAAATGATATTATTGTATATGATGTAGATTCGCATGCCTGTATTATTGATGGTGTTCGTTTGCACATGGGTAAGCGTTTTACTTATAAGCACAACGATTTAGATAGTATGGAGAAAAACCTCCAACGTGCTACTAAAATGGCTCAGGAAACCGGAGGAGGTATTTTATTTATTACCGAAGGTGTTTTTGGAATGCGCGGGCAACAAGGAAAATTGAAAGAAATTGTTGCTATGAAAGAGAAATACAATTTCCGTTTATTAGTTGATGATGCACACGGTTTTGGTACTCTTGGAAAAACAGGTGCCGGAGCAGGTGAGGAGCAAGGCTGTCAGGACGGAATTGATGTTTATTTTTCAACTTTTGCAAAATCGATGGCTAACATTGGAGCATTTGTAGCGGCTGATAAAGATGTTATTGATTATTTAAAATACAACTTGCGTTCGCAAATGTTTGCTAAGGCATTGCCTATGATTCAGACTTTAGGTTCTTTGAAACGTTTAGAGTTGTTGCGTAAATCTTCTGAGATTAAAGATAAATTGTGGGAAAACGTAAATACGTTACAAAACGGATTGAAAGAAAACGGATTTAATATTGGAGATACAAATACTTGTATTACTCCGGTATATCTTGAAGGAAGTATTCCAGAAGCTATGGTGATGGTAAACGACCTGAGAGAGAACTACGGTATTTTCTTGTCAATCGTGGTTTATCCGGTTATCCCTAAAGGAATTATCTTGTTAAGAATGATTCCTACGGCTTCTCATACCTTAGCTGATATTGAGGAAACATTAACCGCTTTTGAAGCTATCCGTGAGAAATTAGTAAACGGTACTTATAAGTCTATTGCTGAAAAAACAACAGTAGATATGGAAGCGCAAGCTTAATACAATTAAAACTTAGATTCTCTTTATGGGAATTATATAAAAGAATCCATTCATTATATGAGTGGATTTTTTTGTTAAAAAATATCTTTACATTATATTAATTTTAAAAAATTATAACTATGAAAGTGATATATATACTTAGTAATGTAGTGTTGTTTGTAATTCTTGCTTCTTCTTGTATGAATAAAAAAACTGATCAGGTAGTTGTAGCTCCGCAGCAAGCAGAAGCGCCAATAGAAACACCAAAAAAAGAATGTTATCAGGCTGTAATTGAAAAAGACACGCTGAGGCTGACACTTGATATCAATACGGTCAATGATGTGAATGGAGAATTAGATGCTTCTTATTTTGAAAAAGACAGAAGTTTTGGGACGCTTTTAGGAAATATGCGCGGAGACACCATTTTTGCCGATTATAAGTTTGAGTCTGAAGGAAAGACTTCTATCCGTGAAATGGCTTTTATTAAAAAAGATTCTAATACCTATGTTGAAGGTCATGGTGAAATGATTGATGCTAACGACAGAATGGCTTTTAAGGATAAAAGCAAAATTAAATTTGATGGAAATATTGTGTACCACAAAATTAATTGTGAATAATACTTTTACTTTTGTTCCAAATACCAAAAAAAATATCCATTAGGCTATACTAATGGATATTTTTTTTAAAGATCTTTTCTAAATGTTTTTCTTCTGCAATGTACTTTAGGATCAAAGTGTTTCCATAAATTATGAATAGCAATATTGTCTGCTAATTCAGGAGTTCTATAGCAGTTTTCAATACCTTTTTCTTTAAAAGTCTCATAATATTCATTGAAAATTATAGCGGTTACTGCTTTATTCTGATACTCAGGATGCACGCCTATTAAGTAAAAAAGCATGTCTTTGCTTTGTTTTTTTGCTTTAAGCAAATGAAATATTCCAAAAGGGAATAGTTTTCCTTTTGCTTTTTGTAAAGCTCTTGAGAAAGAAGGCATTACGATGCTGAAAGCAATGATGTTCTGGTCTTTGTCTTCTACAAATTTGATGTATTCCGGATTGATAAAACTGATGTATTTTTTCTTGAAATATTCTTTTTGGACTTCAGAAATAGCGACAAATGAAGATAGATTCGCATAAGAAGTATTAAATAAATCAAACATTTTATCGACATAAGGCATGACTTCTTTGGTGGATTTAAAGTTCAAAGCTTTTAATTGGTATCTTTTTTTAACCAATTCGTTTGCTTTTTGAAAAAACTCCGGTTGTACATTTGAAAACGGAAATTTACTTTCTACATATTCTTTTTCGGTTACATAACCCAGTTGTTCAAAATGAGCAGCATAATAAGGGTGATTGTACCAGGTTACCATCGTTCCCAGCTGATCAAATCCCTCAGTCAGGACACCTACTTTATCTAAATTAGAAAATCCCATAGGGCCTTCAACATATTCCAGATTGTTTTTTCTGCCCAGTTCGTATACTTTTTCCAGTAAAGCCTCAGTTACATTGATGTCATTAATGACATCAAACCAGCCAAAACGCACTTTTTTCTTTTGCTGACCATTAACTTCAGCCCAATTAATAATAGCAGTGATACGTCCTGCTATTTTACCGTCTTTATAGGCAATGTAAAAATAAGCTTCTGCATTATCAAAAGCAGGATTTTTAGTTTTGTCAAAAGTTTCTAATTCGTCGTTAATTAAAGGCGGAACCCAGAATTCATTGTCTTTGTATAAAGAAAAAGGAAATTTAATATATTCGGTCAGTTCTTTTTTTGTTATTGCTTCTTTTATTGTAATCATTTTTTTGTTTTCTTTATTCTATTGCGTCTTTTCTTTTTTGATCTCTTTTGGCTGCTTTTCTTACTGATCTGGGCTGAGAGGAGCTGTCTTCTATTTCCATTCGTACTTCCTTATAATTGGTGTCATAACGCCATGAAAAACCTATTCCTCCATAGAAAACTGTAGGCGTGTCTTTTAGATTATGGCTTATGGATGCGTCTATCTGCATATTTTTATTAATTAAAAAAGCAGCTCCGCCACGCAGGATGGCATCACTGTAAAAATCGCTCTTAAATCCCTGATTCTCTATGAATCCGGACCATTTTCGGCTAATGCCTTTGGTTAAAGTGATGATATAACCATAACTTGGATAATCTGTGCCAATATAATCAGCAATAATATTGGTTACAAAAACCCATGAACCATCACCCAAATGATTTTGGGTAACCAGCATCACCTTAGGAGAAATCATCGCATCGGGAGTAAAAGCATACGGATTGTTTTTAGTAGTAAAATTGGCACCGGCAAAAACAGAAACAGCAGGAATTAATTGGTGCCAGTTAAAAGAATGATTGGCTTTCCAGCTGTAGATGTTTACCTTTTTTTCATAATTCTTATAAGGATCATAAATGAGATATTTGGCTCCCAGAATACTTTGTTTTAAAGCTGATTTATTATATTGGTTAAAAGCGGTTACAAAATCTTCGTTTTGGTATTGAAGATTAGCAACCAGTTCTAATCTTTCCATTAAAAAACCATACCGTAAATCAAGATCTATCCCATACCCATTAGCATCATAACCTAATAATCGGTGGTTTTCATTAATGCCGTAAATACCGGTTTCTATCTGAATTACTGATTTCCCCACTGCGTATGCAGACATAGATTCTCCAGGTCTGTTAGAGTTAATTTCGTCGGTGTGCTGAGCATAATTGTAATTGACTAATAAGCTTAGGGCTAAGACTAATAAAACTTTAAATGAAGGCATGTTGTTTGGATTTTAAAAGTGATAGGCTTTCCAAATGTACTATATTTTATTATTTATTTAAGAATGATATTCCAATTTTGAGCGTAGTATTTGTTAAATTTGCTAAAAAATATTTTTATTATGCAATTGGCTTCTTTTTCAGGATTTATAAGAACATTATTTTATATCATAGCTTTCTATTATATTTTTAGGTTTCTGGCAAAATTATTTCTGCCGTTGATAGTTAAAAAAGTAGTGGAGAAAGCAGGAGAAAATATGTACCAGCAGCAACAGCGTCAACAGCAGAATTCCTGGCAAAAAAAACAGAATGACGAGACTGTTATTTATAATACGGATAATGTAAAGAAACCCCGGGAAACCAAAAAAGTAGGAGATTATGTGGATTACGAAGAAATAGATTAAATTTGCCTCAATAGTAATCCATATTTAAATAAAATTCCCGAAAAATTGAAAATAATAAATAAGTTATATCCGCACGCTATTGCCATTTTAGGTTTTATTTTAGTTTCACTCATTTATTTTTATCCCGTACTTCAGGGTAAACAGATTTTCCAATCCGATATTGCCCAGTATACCGGAATGGCGAAAGAACAAAATGATTTCAGGGCTGTAGAGCATTTGGAGCCCTATTGGACGAATTCGGCCTTTGGTGGAATGCCTACGTATCAGTTAGGAGCAAAATATCCATATGATTTTATAAGTGTATTGGATCATGCTTTACGTTTTTTACCGCGTCCCGCTGATTATTTATTTCTGTACTTCTTGGGTTTTTATGGTTTGCTTTTGGTATTAAGGATTGATCCTTTAAAAGCCTTTTTTGGGGCTGTAGCCTTTGGTTTTTCAACCTATCTTATTATTATTTTAGGTGTAGGACATAATGCTAAGGCGCATGCTATTGCCTATATGCCATTAGTTATTGCCGGTTTTATACTGGTTTATAAGAAAAAATACATTTGGGGTGGTTTGTTAACGATGGTGGCAACAGCATTGGAAATTAATGCCAATCACTTTCAGATGACTTATTATCTGTTGATTTTCCTGCTGATACTTTCCGTTTATTATACGTATGTAAGAATAAAAACTAAAGAATTCAAAGCCTTATTGACTTCGTTTGGTATCCTGGCTGTTGCAGGTATTTTTGCTCTGGGCGCCAATGCGACTAATTTAATGGCTACAGCAGAGTATGCGGATTTTAGTACCCGTGGGAAAAGTGAATTGACTTTTAATCCCGATGGTTCCAAAAGTACAGATACGAGTGCCATGACCCGCGATTATATTACTGAATACAGTTATGGGATAGCAGAGAGTTTCAATTTGATTGCACCACGACTTTTTGGTGGTTCTAATCATGAGGCTCTGGGCACCGACAGCAGTATGTATAATTTTATGATAAGTCAGGGTGTTCCTGCCGGACAGGCAGCTGATTTTGTCAGCGGAATGCCAACCTATTGGGGTGATCAGCCTATTGTTGCTGCTCCGGCATACATTGGTGTCGTAGTTTTCTTTTTAGGAATTTTGGCTTTAATCATAGATGAAAGAAGAATAAAATATGTTTTCCTTTCCGGGGCTGTTGTAGCATTATTACTTTCGTGGGGTAAAAATTTTCCAACCTTAACAGATTTTTTTATTGATTATGTGCCACTTTACAATAAGTTTAGAGCCGTTTCTTCTATTCAGGTTATTTTAGAATTATGTTTTCCTGTTTTAGCGATAATGGGATTACAGTCTTTTTTTAAAGCAGATAAAAATAGGCAATGGGAAGGTTTGTGGCAATCAGCAGCAATTGCTTTAGGGACTGTTATTATTCTGTTCCTGTGCAAGGGCATGTTTAGTTTTACAGGAGCTAGTGACAGTTATTTTTCTGAAAGTTACGGATCAAGTTTTGTAGATGCGCTTGTAAGCGACAGAAAAACGCTTTACAGTGCAGATTTGTTACGTTCTGGTTTCTTTATTGTTTTAACTTCAGGAATCTTATGGTTGTTTTTCAAAAACAGAATTGCACAGACAACGGCGCTGATTCTCGTTGGATTATTTATGGTTTCTGATTTATTCTTTGTTGCTAAAAAATATGTTTCGGCAAAAGATTTTGTCAGTGGCAGAGAAGTTGCGGTTCCTTTTGAGGAAACTCCTTCTGATGCTCAAATCCTCAAAGACACTACTCATTACCGTGTTTTTGAAGTAAATGGTAATTTTTCAAGTGCCAGAACTTCTTATTTTCATAAATCGATTGGGGGTTATCATGCTGCAAAACCAAGACGAATGCAACAATTATTTGACTACCAGATTGCAAAAAATAATTTGGAAATACTCAATATGCTTAACGTAAAGTATGTTATCCAGACCGATAAGGAAGGAAAAGAATTTCCTGTTGTTAATCCGGATGCTAATGGCAATGCCTGGTTTGTGAACGAAGTAAAATTAGTGAATAAAGCCAATGACGAAATGAAAGCACTGGATCATTTAAACACTAAAAAAGTAGCTGTTTTTAATTTGAATTTATACGGAAGTAAATTTAAAAATGCACGTTTAAAACGCAATATGGATACTACAGGAACTATTCAGTTACGTACCTATAAACCGAATTATATCAGATATATTTCAGATAGTAGAAATGAAGGTTTAGCCGTTTTCTCGGAAATTTATTATCCAAATGGCTGGAATGCTTACGTAGACGGAGTGAAAACAGAACATTTTCCGGTAGATTATGTTTTAAGAGCCATGATGTTGCCTAAAGGGGTTCATACTGTCGAATTCAAGTTTGAACCGGAAGTAATTAAAACCGGAAGTATTATTACACTTATCAGTGGTGCAGGAATGTTATTTTTACTAATTGGAGGGGTTTATTATCAAAGGAAAAATAATCTGGGGTAAGTGGTTGTTTCGGTTTTTATTTACGTTTAAACTTAATTATTAAGGCTTTGGATTCAAAAAAACTTTTGATTATTACCTATTATTGGCCGCCTGCCGGAGGTCCCGGAGTGCAACGCTGGTTGAAATTTGTAAAATATTTACCTGATTTTGGTGTTCAGCCTATTGTATATATTCCCGAAAATCCTACATATCCAATTGTGGATGAAAATTTACTTCAGGAAGTTTCTAATCAAGCAATTATTCTGAAGCAAAAAATTTTTGAACCTTACCAACTGGCTTCGTTTTTGTCTAAAAATAAAACAAAAAAAATGAATTCGGGGATTATTCCTAACCAAAAGAAACAATCTTTTTTAGATAAAGTTCTCTTGTGGATACGCGGTAATTTATTTATTCCTGATGCTCGTTTTTTTTGGGTAAAACCATCTGTTTCTTATTTAGAAAAATATATTGTTGAAAATAATATTGAAACTATTGTTACGTCAGGTCCACCCCATAGTTTACATCTTATCGGATTAGAATTAAGGCAAAAGCTAAATGTAAAATGGATTGCTGATTTCAGGGACCCCTGGACTACAATTGGTTACCATAAATCGCTGCGGTTGTCTGAGTTTGCAGCTCAGAAACATAAAGATTTAGAATCTAAAGTTTTAAATACTGCTGATTCCATTATTGTCACCAGCAAAACTACAAAAGCAGAATTTGAATCACTGACCACAAAGCCTGTTGCAGTAATTACAAATGGGTTTGATGTTGAAAAAGCAGAAAAACAGCCATTGGATTCCAAATTCAGTCTGGCACATATTGGTTCTTTTCTTTCAGCCAGAAATCCTAAATTACTATGGGAATCTTTAACGGAATTGTTAGATGAGATTCCGGATTTTAAATCACATTTAGAAATTAAATTAATTGGTGCTGTGAGTCAGGAAGTTCTGGATACCATAGCTGCTTCCGGTCTGGATTTATATCTGAATAACCTGGGGTATGTTTCTCATGACGAAGCTGTGTCGCATCAAAGAAAATCACAGGTTTTATTACTTATCGAAATTGATTCAGAAGAGACCAGAAGCATAATCCCCGGTAAATTATTCGAATATATGGTTTCTAACAGACCTATTATTGCTATTGGACCTCAGGGCTCTGACTTTGCCGAAATAGTAACTGATACCAATACAGGAGTATTTTTTGATTATTCTGAAAAAGTAAAACTTAAAAAGTTAATTTTGGACTTTTATAATCAATACCTGGAAGGGAAGTTAGAATCTCATGGTGTAGGTTTACAAAAATATTCAAGAAAAAATTTGACCGGACAGTTAGTACAACTTCTAAATCTCTAGTTTCTATAAATGGGAATCGTTTTAAATCAGTCTTTAAAGAATACTATAATTACGTATATCGGTTTTGGTATCGGCGCAGTGAATACCATTTATTTGTATCCTTTTTTTTTGGGTGCAACCTATTATGGTTTAGTTAATTATGTGCTTTCTGCTGCAGCTATTATTATGCCTTTGTTAGCCTTTGGAATGCAGAATACATTGGTTAAGTTTTTTTCTCAATGTAAAAATGAAAATGAAGAAAATCGATTTTTGTCATTTGCAGTTGTATTACCGCTATTATTGTCAATTCCTTTATTATTAATTTGTTGGTACTTTTATAATGATATAGCTGTTTATTTATCCAGAGAAAATAAGATTGTAAAAAGTTATTTATGGATAATTCCATTCATTGGTTTATGCATGGCTTATTTTGAAATTTTCTATTCCTGGGCCAGGGTTCAAATGCACTCAGTATTTGGTAATTTTATTAAAGAAGTAGGCTTAAGATTGTTTTCTTTAATATCCTTATTAGGAATTTATTATAATTGGATTAATGTTGAACAATTTGTTTATCTCACAGCTGCTATTTATTTTGTAGCTTTCTTAGTTACTATGTTGTATGCTTTTTATCTTAAGAAACCGAGTTTACAATTGACAATTCCTCATAATTCTAAAGATATTTTAGTGTATACTTTCTTTATTATTTTATCAGGAGGTGTTGCTAATTTATTATTAGATATTGATAAAATAATGCTCAATCAGTATATCAAAATTGAAAATATTGCTTATTATTCGGTGGCTACTTACATTGCATTGGTTATTTCGGTACCCAGCAGAGCTATGCACCAAATTGTATATCCAATTACCGCTAAGTTAATGCATGAAGAAAAACACGATGAACTGAATGATCTCTATAAAAAAACTTCTATCAATCTGCAAATTGTAGGCGGATATGTAATGCTTTGTATTTTTGTAAACATTAATCAGTTGTATGAAATGATTCCACCGGAATATGGAGGGGGAATATATGTCGTATTTATGATTGGCTTATCTAAGTATTTTGATTTGATATTAGGAAACAATAATGCTATCATCTTTAATACTAAATATTACAGAGCTGTTTTATTTTTAGGTGTTGTCTTAGTTTTTCTTACAGTGGCTTTAAATATGATTTTTATTCCGTTGTACGGAATCTTGGGATCGGCTTTTGCTACTCTCTTGTCTATAACTTTATACAGTCTGGCTAAGTTAGGTTTTGTTGTCAAAAGACTGCATTTATATCCGTTTACGAATCAGACACTCTATTCTTTAAGCTTGACCTTTATTTTGTTTATATTGTTTTACTTTTGGGATTTCCCATTTAATTCTATCATTGCAATTGGTTTAAAATCAATACTCGTTAGTCTGGCTTATGTGTATTTAAATTACCGATTTGTGATTTCCCACCAAATCAATGAAGTTATTGATGGTTTGTTGAAAAAGTTCAAAATAATAAAGTGATTTTTTACAAAAAAAAGTTTTAATAATGTGTTAATCACTAAAAGTGGGTATATGAAATCCTGATTTATGGTATTAATTTTGTGAAAGAATATACTTTATTAAAGTATAACAAGATTAAAACACCCCAATTATGATAAATATTCTTGATAAGCCCGAAAATTTAAAGTTAAATGAGGTTTTGGATAAAAAAATTAAGAAAGGTTTTGTTGTACAGGAAGTCAATAATAAGCTACCTTTTGTAGTACTATCCAAAAAGCCGACAAAAATTAATCATCATTTAAATTTTTTAATTTCTTGTGTCACTTTTGGTTTGTGGTCTATTCCCTGGATATATAAAAGCATAGAAGCTAAAAAAGAAAAAAAAATTATAATTGCTATTGATGAAGACGGAAATACTTTCGAAGATAGATGTTATAGTTAAAGAGTTTTAAAGAGTTTTAAACTGTAAACAAAAAACTCCGTCTCTAATAAGGCGGAGTTTTTTTGATTTATAATTTTTCTTTAAGATATTGAGCTGTAATTGATTTTTTGTTTTTTACAACTTCTTCTGGAGTTCCTACAGCTAATAATTGTCCGCCATTTTCTCCTCCTTCAGGTCCTAAATCGATAATCCAGTCGGCACATTTAATTAAATCGAGGTTATGTTCAATTACTAATAAAGAATGCCCTTTCTCTATTAAAGCACCAAAAGAAGCCAATAGTTTCTTGATATCATGAAAATGTAAGCCGGTTGTAGGTTCGTCAAAAACAAATAAAGCTTTGTCTTTAGTAGCTCCTTTTACCAGAAAAGAAGCGAGTTTGATACGTTGCGCTTCTCCACCAGAAAGCGTAGAAGAGGACTGACCTAATTGAACATATCCTAAACCAACATCCTGTAATGGTTTTAACTTTTGAATAATTTTATTTTGCTTGTTTTTTTCAAAAAAAGAAACAGCATCATCAATAGTCATTGTCAAAATATCATTGATGTTTTTGCCTTCATATGCTACTTCGAGTATTTCTTTTTTAAAACGTTTTCCGTTACAGGTTTCACAGGGCAATTGTACATCGGCCATGAATACCATTTCTACATTAATAGTTCCTTCGCCACTGCAGGTTTCACAGCGACCGCCATCAACGTTAAAAGAAAAATGCTTGGGTTGATAGCCTCGGATTTTAGACAGTTTTTCTTTAGCAAATACATCTCTGATATCATCATACGCTTTAATGTAGGTTACAGGGTTTGAACGGGAACTACGACCAATAGGATTTTGATCTACATATTCAATATGTTTTATTTGCGAAAAAGAACCTGTGATTTCGCTAAACTGTCCTGCTTTTTCTCCCGCATTATCCAGTTTTTTCTGCATGGCAGGAAACAGAATTTTCTTGACAAGTGTGCTTTTTCCACTTCCCGAAACTCCGGTAATTACCGTTAAAACATCCAGCGGGAAAGTAACATCAATGTTTTGAAGATTATTCTCTCTGGCTCCTTTTATTTCGATAAAATTTTTAAAAGGACGGCGTTTTTTAGGAACAGCAATTTCTAAATCTCCGTTGAGGTATTTTGCTGTTAAGGAATTGGACTGTAATATTTCTTCAAAATTCCCCTGAGCAACTAATTCCCCTCCAAAAGTTCCTGCTTCGGGACCAATATCAATAATCATATCGGCCGCTTTCATAATATCTTCATCATGTTCTACTACGATTACGGTATTTCCTAAATCACGTAAAGACAACAATACTTTTATTAAACGTTCACTGTCTTTTGGGTGTAATCCAATACTGGGTTCATCCAGAATGTACATAGAGCCCACTAAACTGCTTCCTAATGAAGTTGCTAAGTTGATACGCTGCGATTCTCCTCCCGAAAGTGTGGATGAATTTCTGTTCAGCGTTAAATAATCCAAACCAACTTCTGTTAAAAATGACAACCGGTTATTGATTTCGACTAAAAGTCTTTTGGCAATTTGTTTTTCATATTCATCTAAAATGATGTTTTTAAAGAAGTCAACTAAATGTCTAATTGGTAAATCAACTAAATCAGAAACCGTTTTCCCGTTGATTTTCACATAGGAAGCTTCTACACGCAAACGCTTTCCTTTACAGCTTTGACATTTGGTTTTTCCACGGTAACGTGACAGCATCACGCGGTTTTGGATTTTATAATTTTTAGCTTCCAGTTCCCTGAAAAAATCATTTAAACCTTCAAAATAAGAATTTCCGGTCCAGATTAATTCTTTTTGTTCTTCGGTTAACTGAAAATAAGGTTTATGGATAGGGAAATCAAACTTGTAAGCGCTATTGACTAATTGATCGCGATACCAGCTCATGCTTTCACCACGCCACGGAAATATGGCATTTTCATATACCGATAAACTGGTGTTTGGAACCACTAATTCGGCATCAATCCCAATGATATTTCCGTAACCTTCACATACCGGACAAGCTCCATATGGATTATTGAAACTAAATAAATGTACATTTGGTTCGAGGAAAGTGATGCCGTCTAACTCAAAATTATTGGAATAATCCAATCGCTTTTCTGTATTTAATTCCTGTAAATAGCAAATTCCCTTTCCCTCATAAAAGGCAGTTTGTACCGCATCGGCAAGACGGTTATAAAATTCTTCTTCGTCTTTAACTACAATCCGGTCCACAATTAAAAGAATATCTTTATTGTCTAATGAATGTTGGTTTACTTCGTCCAGACGCACGGTTTCATTATCCACTAATATTCGGGAAAAACCTTGTTGCAGTAAAACTTTTAATTTGTCTTCCAGTTGTCTTCCTTCTTCCAGATGAATAGGGGCAAGCAAAAGCCATTTGCTGTTAAGTTCTAATTGTTTAACATCATTGATAACATCCGAAACCGTATTTTTCTTCACTTCACGACCCGAAACCGGTGAGTAAGTCCGTCCAATTCTGGCAAACAAAAGTTTCATGTAGTCGTAAATTTCCGTTGATGTTCCTACGGTAGAACGGGCATTACTGGTATTTACTTTTTGTTCAATGGCAATAGCAGGAGCAATTCCTTTGATGTATTCTACTTTTGGTTTGTCTAATCTGCCAAGGAATTGTCGCGCATAAGAAGACAGGCTTTCTACATAACGGCGTTGTCCTTCGGCATACAAAGTGTCAAATGCCAGACTGGATTTTCCTGATCCGGAAAGTCCTGTAATTACCACTAGTTTGTTACGCGGAATTACTACATCAAGGTTTTTTAAATTGTGAACCTGAGCACCTTTTATTATTATATTTTTCTTTGGATCTATTTTCGAAAAGTCAACTTGCATAAAAAATATTGATTTCTACAAAAGTAATCATTTTCCAGATGAGAAAAGAATCTGCCTAAGCCATAAATAAAGTGTCGTTTTTTACTTTTATCAGTTGTAAAATATCTATTCTTTAAATAAATAAATCGTTTTTATATCATTTTTCTGTTTTTTATTTGCCGAACAAAACAATTATTTGTTAAATTTGGACAGTTAACAATATGAAAAATAAAAGCGCCTATAGTAAAAAACTACTTTTTAGAAAAAATACCCAAATTTAAACTCATACTAAAAAGTATTATTATGATAGCTGATATTCAAATTCCTGACGCTTTGTTAGTACAGGATTATGTAGCAGGCAATGAAGATGCCTTAGCTACTTTAATTAAAAGACACGAATCCAAAATTTACGGTTTTATATATTCAAAGGTATCTGACAGAGATGTTGCTAATGATATTTTTCAGGACACTTTTATAAAAGTAATTAAAACACTGAAATCGAACTCTTACAATGAAGAAGGAAAATTCCTTCCGTGGGTGATGCGTATTTCACATAATCTGGTCATTGATTTTTTTAGAAAAAATAAAAAAATGCCTTTGTACAGAGAGACAGAAGAGTTTTCTGTTTTTTCTATTATGACTGATGATTCTCTTACAATAGAAAATCAGTTAATTGCGGATCAGGTAGAACTGGATATTCAGAAATTAATCGAAGAACTTCCCGAAGATCAAAAAGAAGTTTTAATCATGCGCATGTATAAAGACATGAGTTTTAAAGAAATTTCAGAAATTACAGGAGTTAGTATCAATACTTCTTTAGGCAGAATGCGTTATGCGTTGATGAATTTGAGAAAAGTAATTGATAAACACCAGATTATTTTAACCAATTAAACAATATTTAAATACATGTCACGTTCTATTCTAACATCTTTAATTAAAATAGTACATGGCAAAAATTTACTCTAAAAAAAATCAGCTTATTTCAAACATGAAACCTAAAAAAGAAGTTATTTCTTTTCTTTTGAATTATTCAAAAGCGCTTCACATGATTAAAGTGGCGGATAACAGTTTTGAAATTATTGCAAATTAATGAAGCTGGTAACAGCTATTTTGGTAAATCTCACTAATGTTTTTTAAAATTAGTGAGATTTACTTTTTATAACCCTCTAAGGCAGTTTTACGACCAATGGTTCTGGTAATAATATCCTTTTCCAGATTCAAACCACGGGCTGGCGAATATTCCCTTCCGTACCAGATAATCTGTAAATGCAATTCGTTCCATAATTCCTCAGGAAATAAACGTTTAGCATCTTTTTCCGTTTGCACCACATTTTTCCCATTGGTCAGATTCCAGCGGTACATCAAGCGATGAATATGTGTATCTACAGGAAAGGCAGGAATGCCAAAAGCCTGCGACATCACCACACTGGCCGTTTTATGTCCCACAGCAGGCAATGATTCCAAGGCTTCAAAACTTTGCGGAACTTTTCCGTCGTATTTTTCAATCAATATTTGTGACAAACCGTGAATCCCTTTTGATTTCATGGGGGATAAACCACAAGGGCGAATAATTTCCTTAATTTCTTCTACCGACATCTTTACCATATCATACGGATTATCCGCTTTCGCAAAAAGCAATGGCGTAATTTGGTTCACACGCACATCCGTACATTGAGCTGATAACAAAACCGCAATCAGCAATGTATATGGATCTTTATGGTCTAGCGGAATAGGAATAACAGGGTAGAGTTCTTTTAACGTATTTATAACAAATGTTACCCGTTCTTGTTTGGTCATTTTTATTAAGTTGCTGAGTTACTAAGAGTCTAAGTTTTAAAGACTTTTTTCGAATGTAAAAATACTATTATTTAGTTTTTGAATTGGATTAGAACGTCATTTTTTATAAAACTTAGTATCTTAGCAACTTAGTAACTCAGCAACTAGAAAAAATGACAACATTAAAAAAAGGCGATAAAGCACCCGATTTTTTTGGCACAGATCAGGACGGAAAAGCACATCAATTAGGAGATTATAAAGGAAAAAAACTGGTAGTTTTCTTTTACCCAAAAGCCAGTACGCCGGGTTGTACCGCCGAAGCCTGTGATTTAAGAGATAATTTCGAGCGTTTTCAAGCCAATAACTACGAATTGTTAGGAGTAAGCGCCGATTCGGCAAAAGCGCAAGCCAAGTTCAAAGATAAATACGAATTTCCTTTTCCTTTATTGGCTGACGAAGAAAAAGAAGTCATTCAGGCATTTGGAGTCTGGGGACCAAAAAAGTTCATGGGACGCGAATACGACGGCATTCATCGAACGACTTTTGTAATTGACGAAAACGGAATTATCGATGAGGTCATTGAAAATGTAAAAACCAAAGAACACGCCGCTCAGATTTTGAAATAAACTAAAAACGCCAAGAAAAAATATTTTTCTTGGCGTTTTTTTTATTGAAATTGTAAAAAGTAGCATTTTATATTGCTCCGCAAAGTCTCCGACTTTGAGGTAGTGTTTTTCGATTTTCAATCGACATTTTTTAAATGAATTATAGCTGTCAGAGACAGAGAAATACATCCGCAAAGTCTCCGACTTTGCGGAGCTGGTGTAGTTTTATTAAATTAAAGAAAGATACACTCAATTTTGTCATTCCGAAAAATGAGGACACGAGCATTAGCGAACCGGCGAAGCAATCTCATTAAGTAGCTCTACAAAGTGTTTCAATTTGCTCACTGTTGTGGGCACGGAAAACATTTCCGCGCTATCTGGTTAATATATCCTCAAAGTCGGAGACTTTGCGGAGCTGGGTACGCGAAAGGAATCGTGCAATAGTGGAAGGGGGCGTATACTTGATTAGCTACTGCTCTTTTATTATTTTAAGTTCATTTTAGTCATTTTATTTGAATTCGGATACTTTTCTACTCTTTCCAATGTTTTAATAGCGGATTGTGTATATTGATGTTTTTTTCCGAAAATATTCATATATAGACTTATAGATTTCTTTAAATTTATAATTGCTAACTCAATTTCTCCTTTGAAAAAATTTGAAGTTCCAATATTATAATAAGCAGACGCAATGCTTGGTTTGATTCCTATTTCTTTTGCTATATTTAGTGAAATTGTTGAATACTTTATTGCATCATCATATCTCTCAAATTGTAGACAAAAGTTTGATAAATTATGAAGAGATAAACATTCTCCATTTTTATCACCAATTAATCTTGTGACTTCTATACTTTCATTAGTGAACTTAGATGCTTTATCAAAATCACCTTTTTGAAAGTAAGCAATTCCGAAACTTGCCAACATACTACCCTCTGATTGTTTTCCTCCAACTGAATTTGCTATTACAATTCCTTTGTTAAGAACCTTGATAGCTTCATCGTAATCTCCAGTTTGATTATAAACAGTTGCAAGATTCCCTAATGTTGAACATAAGCTTTCTGGTTCAAATTTTTCTGCAATATTCACAGCTTTTTGAAAAGCATTAAGAGATTTGTCAAATTGCCGTAAATTTCTGTAGATGTTCCCAAGTGCTTGAAGTTGGGAAACTTCTCCTTGACTATTCCCATTTTCACGACAAGCGTTTGCAGATTCTTCTAAACAAGAAATAGCTTCTTTAAAATTCCCTAGAGAATTTTGTGCCATTCCAATATTTCCTAATAGGCTATAAAAAAAGATCTGATTGTTCTCTTTTTGAGCAATATTTAATCCTTTTTCCCAAATTTTAATAGCGGTTTTATATTGACCTATATCGTAAAGGATTCTTCCTGAAATTTGATTTTTAATACCAATAGAGTAGTCACAAGCTTCTGTCAACCATTTATCAATGTTTGCCTTCCAATCAATATTTGATACTTTATTTTCATAATTTATTGATATAAGATTTTTCCATAGGTCTTTAATTAGTAAGCCAGTGCTAGTGGTAATTCTATGACCTACAAATTGTATGAAAGGGTTTTTATTATTTCTTTCCGATATTTCTTCTTGATTGAATTCTAATTCCGATTGAGAATGTTCGATAAAGGTTATTTCACTTTTTTCGTTGTCGATTGATTCTATTAAAGGGCTAATATCAAATACATCTGAACAACTGTATCCTAAAACCATGATTTTGGGATTTATTTTTTTTGAAAAAAAAGATGCTATAGCTTTATTTTTATTTTCAACTAATATTTGTTTTGCGACTAATTCTAGAGTTATCGCCATTTCTTCTTTATCAGTAATACAACCGTGAATTTTGATGATTTTGACTTTACCATCATTCCAGTTTATATTTTCAAAATCTTTCTCGGATTTGTGTACTTTAAAATCTGTATTCTCAACTAGTCCTTTATTTTTAATAGCTTTCTCAATAAGGATATCAAAGTTTGTTGTAAATATGTTTTTTAGATTTCCTTGCTTTACTAATTCAGCTATGAATAAGTGATTTGTATTTGGTTCTCCTTTTGAAAAAATATCAAGAATATGGTCAATATTTGATTCTTCTTTTATCGTTTGTATAAATGATTCAAAAGGTAGATTGGAGTTTAGAATTTTATCAATATCTACTTTTTCGACATTTATTGAATCAAGCACATAATTGAGGAATTGAGTTACAATTGGAAGTCCAGAATTTAATGAGATACCAGCTCCGCAGAAAATGGCATATTCTTGAAGTTTTATCTTCTTACTAATTTCGGTTATTAATTCTTTCATGTTTTGATTCAAATTTTCGAAGTAATGTTTTTAACTATGTTTTTTTTCAGAGTTGTAGGTCACTAGTTTATATGTCTAACAAGATCAGATTAATTAACCTTAATTTGGTGTATAAGTTTGATGATTGTCATCCTTAATTGTGAAGCTAATATATAGATAATTATTTACAAATTATATAAAGGACATTTTATAAGCCATTAGGTTTTGCCCTGGACAGCAGCGACAGTCCTGATTGAAAAAGCTAATTTTTTACGGGAGCAGTAAAGCGACCGAAGGAAGCTCTTGCTGAGACTTGGTAAAATAAAGCTTTTGAGTGAAGGCTATAGCGAATGGCCGGATTAGGCTAAAAAAAAAACGCCACAAATAAAATCTACTTGTGGCGTTTTGTATAAAATGGATAGTTTTTTATTCTACTAATTCCTTTTCAGGATTATAACCAAAAAGGCGTTTATCCTTTATAATTTCAGAAACTCCCGCAGGAAGCATTGGTTCCCAGCCGGGAACTCCATGGCTAATCATTTTAAGTACTTCACGAGAGAATACTTTTAGGTTTTCAGGGTTGTAATCTTCCACATCAATTACTTTTCCGTTGAATTTAAAGAATTTGTACAATTCTTTCATTCGTGGATGAACTTTCAGGTTTTCAGAAGTAGTAATTTCTCCATTTTCATCTAACATAGGGTATAAGAATACTTTCATGTCTCTGAAGAATAATTTACCAAAAGCTTCTAAGATTCCACCACTTAAATGACGGTAATATTTCTCATCAAAAATATCAACCAGATTGTTAACACCCATCGCAAGTCCCATTCGGGCTTTGGTATAATTAGCAAAATATTCCACCACTTTATAATATTCCTGAAAGTTCGAAATCATTACCGTTTGTCCCAATGAACAAAGTAATTCGGCACGATCCATAAAGTCTCTTTCGTCAATTTCACCGTCTGAACGCAGGTTAGACAAGGTAATTTCGAAAATAACGAGAGTGTTTTCCTTGTCTACCTTATTTTCTTCAATAAACATACGCATCGATTTCTCGTACATATCCATGTTTACCTTAGTAACGGGACGGAAACTACCTCTTAAAGCCAACAGGTTTTTCTTGTATAAAATAGAAGCCGGAAGAATATTTTTTCCTTTTGGGTTGAACATTACGGCATCGGTCATTCCGTTTTTAACCAGTTGCAAACTAATTAAACGGTTGTCAACATCGGCAAATCGTGGTCCGGAAAAATTAATGGTGTCAATCTCCAGTTGGTCTTTGTCCAGGTGATCGTATAAATAGCGCAACAGTTTTTTAGGATCATTGTATTTATAATAAGCGCCATAAATTAAGTTTACGCCCAGAATTCCAAGTGTTTCCTGTTGTAATTTGGCATCAGTTTCTTTAAAACGAATGTGAAGTATGATTTCGTTATAATCTTCGTTAGGATCAATCTGATAACTAATTCCAACCCAGCCGTGCCCTTTAAATTGTTTTGCAAAATCTATTGTGGCTACCGTATTGGCATAACTAAAAAACATTTTGTTAGGGTGCTTTTCTCTGTTCAGTCGTTTTTCAATAAGACTTACTTCGTGCGAAAGCATTTTCTTTAGTCGGTTTTCGGTAACATAACGACCGTCTTTTTCGACTCCGTAAACAGCATCACTAAAATCTTTATCATAAGCTGACATTGCTTTTGCAATAGTTCCTGATGAACCTCCGGCTCTGAAAAAATGTCTTACAGTTTCCTGTCCTGCGCCAATCTCGGCAAATGTTCCATAAATATTTTCATTTAAATTGATACGTAGTGCCTTGTCTTTTATTGAAGGGACTTGTGCAATTACTCTGTCTCCTTTTAGTTTTATTTCGCTACCCATTTTTTTAGTTTAAATTTATGTTTTTGCCTGATGTTACAAAGTTAATTAAATAGCTAGCCTAATAAAAGAGAAATAATCCTATTTTTGTGAAAAAAATAAGATTTGAAGGTATATTTTTTAGGTACAGGGACTTCTCAGGGTATTCCGGTTATAGGAAGTGATCATCCCGTATGTAAAAGTACGGATAGTAAGGACAAAAGACTTCGGGTTTCAGTATTAATCCGATGGGATAATTATTCCTATGTTATTGATTGCGGTCCTGATTTCAGGCAGCAAATGCTGGCTTCTGACTGTCAGAAAGTAGATGGTATCATTTTTACGCATGAGCATGCTGATCATACAGCCGGTCTGGATGATATCCGGCCTTTTAATTTTAAACAGGGTGAGATGCCTATTTATGCACATCAAAGAGTGCTGGAAGACATGAAAAGCCGTTTTGGTTATGTTTTTGAAACGGTGAATAAATATCCGGGAGCGCCATCTGTAAAAACAATTGAAATCGTTAATAATGAGCCTTTTATGATAGGAAATAAATTAGCAATCCCTGTTGATGTACTCCATGGTAATCTACAGGTTTTTGGGTATCGCATCGACGATTTTGCTTATCTGACTGATGTTAAAACCATTGCTGATGCAGAAATTGAAAAATTAAGAAATTTGAAAGTGCTGGTAGTTAATGCTTTGCGTGAAGAGCGTCATTTTTCACATTTTAATTTACAGGAAGCATTAGATTTTATTGCGCTGGTAAAACCCGAAAAAGCTTATCTCACCCACATTAGTCATATTTTAGGATTCCATGAAGAAGTACAAAAAAGACTTCCGGAAAATGTTTTCCTGGCTTACGATAATTTAGAAATCACCCTATAATATTTTTACAATGAAGAAATCTTTTCTGCTCTATGCTTTTATTTTATTAGTATTGATTAATGTTTTTACCTATTCTTTTTTAAGTAACGAAGTGAAGTTTGAGCAAAACAGATATGAAAAAACAACAAAAAGATTAAGAGATAGTCTGAATTCTGTTACTACTCAATTAAATGATGCGAATTATTTTTCTTTGGAACATAATGAAAATGCTCAGAACTATTTTGATTCGGCTCTGGCCAATAAAACAATTGCTTACGAGAAGTTAATTCCGATAGTGACCGAAAAATTAATGGATTTTAATGCGAATTCAAAAGGTAATCCTTATACAGGACAAGACCAAATTGGTGAAAATAAATTTGTAATCAATAAAGTAAAAGTGCTGAACCACCGTTGGATAATTGCTGATTATAGCGATGGTAAAATATGGGGTGAAGTCTTACTGAAATATTTTGTCAACGAAGATGAAACTATTTCTTTTGAAGTCATTCAGTCTTTGCTTTATGCGAAGTAAAAAAAATAGTCATAACTAAAAAATCCCATTCGCCGCGACGAATGGGATTTTTTTATATTTCAGTTCCGAAAGCTATCGGATTGGGACAAATTATTTTCTGGCAATAACTCTTTCTACTGCTTCAACAATAGCTTCATTATTCAGTTTGTATTTTTCCATTAATTGAGCTGGAGTTCCGGACTCACCAAAACTATCTTTAACAGCTACAAATTCCTGCGGAGTAGGATTGTTTAAGGCTAATACACCTGCAATACTTTCTCCAAGACCGCCAAGATAATTGTGCTCTTCAGCAGTTACAATACATTTAGTTTTAGCTACAGATTTTAAAATAGCTTCTTCGTCAAGCGGTTTAATTGTGTGAATATTGATTACTTCAGCAGAAATTCCTTTTTCTTCTAATTTTTCAGCAGCAATTAAAGCTTCCCAAACTAAGTGTCCTGTAGCAACAATAGTCACATCAGTTCCTTCGTTTAACATGATGGCTTTTCCAATTACGAAAGGCTCGTCAGCAGGAGTAAAGTTAGGTACAACCGGACGTCCAAAACGCAAATATGCAGGACCGTGATGGTCAGCAAGAGCAATAGTAGCTGCTTTTGTCTGGTTGTGGTCACAAGTATTGATAACCGTCATTCCCGGTAACATTTTCATCAAACCGATATCTTCAAGGATTTGGTGTGTAGCTCCGTCTTCTCCTAAAGTTAATCCGGCGTGAGAAGCACAGATTTTTACATTTTTATCAGAATAAGCAACAGACTGACGAATTTGGTCGTAAACCCTTCCTGTAGAAAAGTTAGCAAAAGTTCCTGTAAAAGGAATTTTTCCACCAATTGTTAAACCTGCAGCGATTCCAATCATATTTGCCTCAGCAATTCCGATTTGGAAAAAACGCTCCGGATGATTTTTCTTGAAATCATCAAATTTTAATGAGCCAATTAAATCTGCACAAAGTGCTACCACATTTTCGTTTTTCTGACCTAATTCAGTCATTCCCACTCCAAAACCAGAACGGGTATCTTTACTTCCTGTATTTGTATATTTTTTCATTTTCCTCCCCCAACCCCTCCGAAGGAGGGGAGTTCCTATTGGGGTAATAGGGTTTATGTTATTTATTAATTTTGATATATTCCTCCCCTTTGGGGAGGTTAGGAGGGGATTAATAATCTGAATTGCCTCCAGTGTTATAATTTTGTCCTAAAGCATTTTCCAGTTGCTCATCATTTGGTGCTTTACCATGCCATGCATGACTGAACATCATATAATCAACACCATTACCCATTTCAGTATGCAATAAAACACAAACCGGTTTCCCTTTTCCGGTTCTGGCTTTAGCTTCGTTCATTCCTCCAATGATCGCTTCAATGTCGTTTCCTTTTGTGATTTCAATAACTTCCCAGTCAAAAGCTTCAAACTTCGCACGAAGACTTCCCATTGCTAATACTTCGTCCGTAGTACCGTCAATTTGTTTTCCGTTTAAATCTACAGTAGCAATTAAGTTATCTACTTTTTTAGCAGATGCATACATAATTGCTTCCCAGTTTTGTCCTTCCTGCAATTCCCCGTCACCGTGAAGAGTATATACGATATGATTGTCGTTGTTTAATTTTTTAGCCTGTGCCGCTCCAATTGCTACAGACATTCCCTGACCAAGAGAACCTGATGCAATACGTACTCCCGGTAAATTATCGTGAGTAGTTGGGTGACCTTGCAATCTTGAATTTAACAAACGGAAAGTAGCTAATTCAGCTACCGGAAAATAACCGCTTCTAGCTAAAACGCTATAGAAAACAGGTGATATGTGTCCGTTTGATAAAAAGAATAAATCTTCACCAATTCCGTCCATGTCCCATTCTTCTTTGCGGTCCATTATGTTTTGATACAAGGCTACCAAAAATTCGGTACAACCTAGAGAACCTCCTGGGTGACCTGAATTAACAGCGTGTACCATTCGAAGGATGTCTCTTCTTACTTGGATAATTAAATCGTTTAATTGTTGAGTGTTAGGTTTCATTTTGAGTGTAAAAGTTAAACTGATTGCAAATGTAAATTTTATTTTGCCGTAAGACAAATGATTTTTATAATTGTTTGACAGCAATTGGAATGGGTAGGAATGTTCTATAGAAGTTTTGATTCTCTTTGAAACAAAACATATCGATTTTATAAATGTAAAATCAACACTAATTTTTTTAAATTGATTTTAGGAATCCATTGTTATTAGTGATGTGATGAAATTTAAGAAGTTTATTTTTTTTAGGTGTTTTAATTTTTGAAATGCATTCACAGAATTATTTTTCAGGATTAAATTTTTTTGAAAGAAATTATTTTTACAACAATTTTGTTTTTGATTGTTATAAAATAAGTTTTTAATCAAACGTTGTAGTACTTTAAGGTTAAACAAAAAAATTCTGAAAGAGTGTTTGTTATTTTTGATTTTTAGTAATTTTCTCTAGTAAATTTTCTAAAATTTGTTGTCCTTCTTCCCAAAATCCTAATTGTGATGCCAAATTCAAATGCCCTTTTAGACCTACATTATAAAAATCACTTCCCCATTTTTGTGCTAAAAATTCGGCTCTTTTTGCCGAAATATACGGATCGTTAGCACTCGTAATCACAATAGAAGGATATTTTAATTGGTCTAAAGGAATGGGGGCGAAGTTCCATATTTCTTCCGGAGTATGTTCAGGAGATTCCACATCGGCGGGAGCAACGAGTAAAGCGCCGACGATTTTGCTGGTATTATTTTGTTGGGACCAATGCATTACTAAGGAAACAGCTAAACTATGCGCCACAATTACAATAGGTGTTTCAATGGAATTTATAGTTGCATCCAGATTTTTTAACCAATCTTCTAATTGCGGTTGATTCCAATTATCCTGAACTACTTTCGTTGCATTTGGAAAATGTTGTAACCAGTTGTCCTGCCAATGTCCTGCGGTAGAATCGCCTAAACCGGGAACTATTAATAAGGTGTGTTTCATGGTGTTTGAAGAGGGATTTGTTTCTTTAGAAAATAAATTAGAACCCGGTGGGCGTAATTAGTTTTTGATGATAATTTTTCGTCAGTTCGAGTGATTTTCGATAGAAAATTGTATCGAGAACAAGAAAAATTTTATTGAAAACGGTTCTCGATACATTTTTTGTTTCGTTATACTGCACAAGAAACACTCGAACTGAAGCTTTTAATAATTACACCAAACGGGTTAAATTGAATGATTAAGAACTACACGACAACATAGAACAACCTACTTTGTTTCTTGCCCAATCAGGGCGCTTGGCGAACCATTTTTTCATGTTTTCCTGTTCGGAATATGGGTTTTTCAATAAGTTGAAAAGTTCATCAATCAGATTATAATCTCCTTTATCAGCTGCATCAATGGCTAGCTGTGCCATGTAATTGCGCAACACATATTTAGGATTGATTGCATTCATTTTTTCAGCGCGTTCGGTATCAGTTTCATTCTCTGATTGTAAACGAAGACTATATTTTTCAAACCATTTATTCCAGGCTTCGTTAATTTTAGGCAATTCCTCAATAGAATTGTAAAAGGCATCGTTTATGATTCCTAAATCTCTTTCCGGATTTTCTTTTTGAAAACGACTTAGGTTTCTGAAGAAAATTGTCATGTCGGTTTCAGTTAAATGTAAATTGTTTTCTAATTCCTGAATTAAATTTTGATCATCATTATTTTCGGTAAAAAGACCAATTTTAGAACGCATCATGTTCAAATATTTGCTTTCGAAAGCAGTACCGAAATCAGCCAGCACTTTTTCTAAACCTTCTGTCTCATTGATAAGAGGATATAAAGCATTGGCAAGTTGGTACAAATTCCAAAGTACGATATTGGGTTGGTTCCCATATCGGTAGCGTTTGTGCTGGGAGTCGGTAGTGTTAGGAGTCCAGCCATAGTCGTATCCTTCCAACCAGCCGTAAGGTCCGTAATCAATCGTCAATCCCAAAATGGACATATTATCCGTATTCATAACGCCGTGTACAAAACCTACTCGTTGCCAGTGAATAACCATTTCCAGACTATTTTCGGCTACTTTCCTGAAAAATTGCAGGTAACTCTCTTTAGAAGGCTCGCCTAATTCTGGGTAAAAATGTTTGATGGTATAATCGACAAGTATTTTTAAAGTTTCAACATCATTTCGAACAGCGAGGATTTGATAATTTCCAAAACGCAAAAAGCTGGGAGCAATACGACTGACGATGGCGCCTTTTTCATAAGCAGGATTACCATTGTAAAGTACATCTCTTAAAACTTCATCACCTGACAACGCTAAAGACAACGCTCTTGTGGTAGGGACGCCCAAATGAAACATGGCTTCACTGCATAAATATTCTCGAATGGAGGAACGCAAAACCGCTAAGCCATCGGCAGTTCTGGAATAGGGTGTTTTTCCGGCGCCTTTGAGTTGGATAGCCCAACGTTTATTGTTGTGAATGATTTCTGTTAAATTGATCGCACGACCATCGCCCAATTGTCCTGCCCAGTTTCCAAACTGATGTCCGCCGTAACATATGGCATAAGGTTGGGTATTTGCCAAAACTTCATTTCCGGTAAATACATTTCTAAATTCCTCGGATTGTGCATCTTCTTGAGATAATCCTAAGTTTTCGAGCATTTCCCGAGAAACGTGAATGATTTGGGGATTAGCTGTTTTTACGGGTGTTACAAATGAAAAACAAGCCTGCTCCACCTGTCTGACGTAGTTTTCAGAAATGGTGTCGGCGGGTAATTCTTTATTGAAAGTGTCTTGTATGTTGAGTTTCATTGTGTTTGTAATTATAGATATTACAAAGTTACGAATATAAGTTCCATTTTTTGAACCCTCTAAGTTTATTCAGAATTAGGGTTTTTAAAAGTTAATATAAGTTGTGAAAGATAAGGAAGGCTTAATTAATTTCTTAATAGTGAAAAAATACGTTGCTTTTTGCGTAAGGGATAGCAGTGGAAATCCTTTTATTTTTCTCGTTTTTTACGAGAGAAATAAAAGATTGTAACGGATAGCCCGACCCTGATGTAACGCAGTGGAGGCAGGGATACGCCCAAAGCTTTTTTGGGAAGTCTTACTTTGCTGTTAAAAAGATGTAGCTTTTTTCTAAATTAAACTATCTTTGCGCTCCCGAATAGTCGGGAGAACAATTTGGGAGAAAACCTTAATATGAAGTTTGATTTATTACAAAAAGACCCACTTTCAAAAGCCAGAGCAGGAAGTATTACCACAGATCACGGTGTTATTGAAACGCCTATTTTTATGCCGGTAGGCACCGTTGCCTCGGTAAAAGGCGTGCATCAAAGGGAGTTGAAAGAGGACATTAATCCTGATATTATTCTGGGAAACACCTATCATTTGTATTTGCGTCCGCAAACTAAAATTTTAGAAGCCGCTGGTGGATTGCATAAATTCATGAACTGGGATCGTAATATTTTGACGGATTCGGGAGGTTATCAGGTGTATTCACTTTCAAATAGCCGAAAAATTAAGGAAGAAGGGGTTAAGTTTAAATCGCATATTGACGGTTCTTATCATACGTTTACGCCGGAGAATGTAATGGAAATTCAGCGTACAATTGGAGCTGATATTATTATGGCTTTTGACGAATGTACGCCTTATCCGTGCGATTATAATTATGCGAAGCGTTCTATGCATATGACGCACCGCTGGTTAGATCGTTGTATCAGTCATTTGGATAAAGTGCCGGTAAAATATGGTTACGATCAGGCTTTTTTTCCTATTGTTCAGGGAAGTACTTATAAAGATTTACGACGTCAGTCGGCAGAATATATTGCTAATTCCGGTCAGGTAGGAAATGCTATTGGCGGACTTTCAGTAGGAGAGCCGGCTGAGGAAATGTATGCGATGACCGAGGTAGTTACTGAAATTTTACCGGAAGACAAACCAAGATATTTAATGGGAGTGGGAACGCCAATTAATATTTTGGAAAATATCGCTTTAGGAATTGATATGTTTGATTGTGTAATGCCTACCCGTAATGCCAGAAACGGAATGTTGTTTACGGCTAACGGAACCATCAATATCAAGAATAAAAAATGGGAGGATGATTTTTCTCCAATTGACGAAATGGGAATTACATTTGTAGATACAGAGTATTCCAAAGCTTATTTGCGTCATCTATTTGCTGCCAATGAATATTTAGGAAAGCAAATTGCTACGATTCATAATCTTGGTTTTTATATGTGGTTAGTACGTGAAGCCAGAAAACATATTATTGCAGGAGATTTTAGAGCATGGAAAGAGATGATGGTAAAAAATATGAGTCAACGTTTGTAATTTTGTGGATTTGGTTAATGGTTTAATCAAATCAGCAAATTAATAAATCAACAAATCAGTGCTATGTTAACAATATTAGACAAGTATATCCTGAAAAGATATTTAGCCACTTTTGGGGCTATGTTGTTGATGTTTATCCCAATCGGAATTATAATTGATGTTTCGGAGAAGATTAATAAAATGATTGAAAATAAGGTTCCGTTTATAGAAATTGCAACCTATTACTATCATTTTACTATTTATTTTGCGAATGCTTTATTTCCCATATTTCTGTTTTTATCGATTATCTGGTTTACATCCAAGTTAGCCAATAACACTGAAATTATTGCCATTTTAAGTTCCGGAATCTCTTTTACACGTTTTTTAAGACCTTTTATTATAGGAGCTGCAATAGTTTCTGTAGGAGTTTTATTAATGGGGTTTTATATCGTTCCCAGAGCCAGTGAAGGTTTTAATAATTTCCGCTATACTTATTTAAAATCGGGCGGAAAGGAACAAATGACGGGTGATAATACTGATGTCTACAGACAACTGAATGATCACGAGTTTTTGTATGTCAGTAATTTTAATACCTCTTCTAAAATGGCTTTTAATTTTTCTCTGGAGCGATTTAATAAAGAGAAAATGGTTTCTAAAATTACGGCCAGCAGGATCAAATGGAATGAGAAAGACAGTACCTATACGCTGTATGATTATTCTAAAAGGACTGTGGGTAAATTAGGTGATAAAATAGAATCGCTGCCTGAAAAGAATGTAAAGTTTACATTTGAACTGGAAGATTTGACTCCTGTTGTTTACATTGCTGAAACCCTGCGTCTTAATGAACTGATTGATTTTATTGACAAGGAAAAGAAGCGTGGTTCATCTAATATTAATACGTATATGGTAGTTTTATATAAAAAATTCAGTGTTCCTGTTTCAGCATTTATTCTGACTATCATTGCTGTAGCGGTTTCTTCTATGAAGCGAAGAGGAGGTATGGGAATGAATCTTACTATAGGAATTGCAGTGGCTTTTGGTTTTGTATTTTTTGATAAAATTTTTGGTGTGTTAGCCGAAAAATCTACTTTTTCTCCTTTTGTGGCTGTTTGGTTTTCAAATATTGTTTTTGGAATTCTGGCGATATATTTATTGCGTAATGCCAAACGATAAACTTAAAAGTTATCTTAATCTTCATTTAATTGTTTTTATTTGGGGATTTACCGCCATCCTAGGTGCATTGATCACTATTGCTGCCGATATAATAGTCTGGTATCGCATGCTTTTAGCTGCTTTGTTTTTGGGGATTTATATTTTATTTTCAAAAAAATCTTTCAGAATTCCATTCGATTCCTTGCTTAAACTAGCTTTAGTAGGTTTGCTAATTGCATTGCACTGGATTTTTTTCTTTCATGCCATACATGTTTCTAATGTATCTGTTACTCTTTCGGTTTTTTCATTGGGAGCATTTTTGGCTTCGCTGCTGGAGCCTTTGTTCTATGGACGAAAAGTATTAGGGTATGAAGTGTTCTTTGGTTTGATTATCGTTATGGCACTGGCAATTATTATGCAGGTTGAAATTGCTTATTTAGAAGGAATGCTGTTTTCTTTTATAGCCATAGTATTAGGTGTTTTATTTACATTATTTAATGGTAAATTAATTCAGAAACATGATTCGGCAGTAATTACTTTTTATGAGTTTCTTGCCGGAATATTTTTCATCTCGTTTTATTTTATCATTCAAAATAAATTTACACAGGATTTCTTTATTGTGACTGAAAATAATTGGGTTTTGTTATTTATTTTGTCGTCTGTTTGTACTGCTTATGCTTTTACAGCATCGGTAAAAGTTATGGAAAAATTAAGCCCTTATACCGTAATGTTAACGACTAATCTCGAACCTGTATACGGAATAGTTCTGGCTTATTTTATTATTGGTGAAAAAGAAAAAATGAGCCCTTCTTTCTACATAGGAGCTTTTATCATTATTGTAACGGTTATTCTGAATGGCATTTTAAAACACCGTCGTACTTTAAAAACGGAAAACTAAATTGACTTATTTTAAAAAAAATTGGAGAAGTTTAACTCTGGTTGTTTTAGTGTTTGTTTTTTTTGTTTGATTTTCAAAATCAATTTCTTAACACAGTAAGGTAATTGTTTTATGTTTAGTTAACATCAAACATTATTTATTTTATATTTGCACGATTTTACTCAATTCCATTAAAATGCAACAACACTTACGTCTGAACGAGTACAAAGTTTTATTATACAGACTTTCGTTAGCCTATCTTTTTTATTTTATATCCCGTGTCCTTTTTTTCTTTTACAATATGGATTTACTGGAGATTGATTCGGTTATGGATTTTCTGCCCCTCTGTTATTATGGTTTGCTCTTTGATACTTCAGCCATCTTATATGTAAATATATTGTTTATTGCTTTATCGATTTTACCTGTTTTTAAAAATACTAATCAGGGCTTTCAAAAGTTTCTTTTTTACCTTTATTTTGTAACCAACCTTCTGGCGTATTCGACTAATTTTATAGATTTCATTTATTATAAATTTACTTTTGCGCGAACCACCATAGCTTTTTTAAGTGTTTTGGAAAATGAAACAAATAAGGCAACTTTGCTTTTTGACTTTTTGTTGACGTATTGGCACGTTTGGGTTTTATTTGTTTTGTTTTCTTCACTTTGGATTTATTTGTATAAAAAAGTCACTGTTAAGGATTTTGTGCCCACTAAAAAGAAATATTATTTTGGCTTTTCTATGGTGGGATTGGTGTTAATAAGTTTGTTTACCGTTCTAGGTATACGCGGATGGCAATATGAGAAGAAAACACAGCCCATCAATCTTATGGATGCTAATACGCATGTAAAAAATATAGCGCATGTTGATATTGTATTAAATACTCCATTTGCATTAATCAGAACTTTATTTAGCAATCATTTTTCAAAACCTGATTTTAAAGACGTGAACCAGCAGGTAATCCTGAAGGAAGTTGTACCTGTAAAACAATATCATCACAATCATAATCCGATAACTAAACCAAATGTCGTGATAATGATTTTAGAGAGTTTTAGCAGAGAGTATCTGGGAGCTTTTAATAAAAATTCTAAAATACCTGATTATAAAAGTCACGTTTCTTTTTTAGATTCCCTGTCGCAGCATAGTATGATTTATACAAATGCTTACGCAAATGGCAGGCAATCGGTTCATGCAATGTCTTCCATTTTAGCCGGAATTCCGTCATTTAAGGATGCTTTTACATCATCACCTTATCCAAAACAAAAAATAGAATCTCTGGTTTCAGTTTTAGAAGGACAAGGATACAACACCTCTTTTTTTCATGGTGCTGTAAATGGTTCTATGGGGTTTTTAGGTTTTGGGAAAATTCTGGGTATTGATAATTATTATGGAAGAACTGAGTTTAACGATGATTCTCAATTTGATGGTTACTGGGGGATTTGGGACGAGCCTTTTCTTCAGTATATGAAGAATACTTTGGATAAAAAGAAAACTCCTTTTTTTGCTACTGCCTTTACACTTTCTTCTCATGAACCATTCCTTCTTCCGGAAAAATATAAAAATAAATTTAGAGAAGGAGAAATGCCTATACATAAATGTGTGGAATATACTGATTTTGCCCTCAAACGTTTTTTTGATGAAGCTAAAAAAGAACCTTGGTTTTCTAATACTATTTTTGTTTTCGTAGCCGATCATTGTAATAAACCTTATTATGATGAATACAAAAAACCTGTTAATCGTTTTGCAATTCCTATTATGATTTATAAACCCAACAGTGATCTTGTGGGGGTTGATAATGATTTGGCTCAGCAAATAGATATTTACCCTACAATTTTAGATCTTATAGGGTATTCAAAACCTTTCAGGAGCTGGGGTAAGAGTTTGTTTGATAAAACTTCAGTTAAGCCCTTTGTAATTAATTCTACCGGTAGTATTTATCAATTTTCAAGAGGGAATTATATCTGTACTTTTGATGGTGAAAAAGCTGTTGGTTTTTACCATAAAGGTGACAAAGAGCTGAAAAACAATCTTATAGGTAAAAGAAATGCTGAAATGAATGCAATAGAATTAAAGTGTAAAGCTTTTATTCAGGATTACATGGAAAGAGTGATTGATAAAAAGTTAGCAACAATACAATAATTACATTTTAATCTGTACTGTAAAGAACAACAGAATAGCTCTTTCTGAAAATTTTTTTATTGATTTTCAGTCGGATGAGGTTTTAGGTCTGTTTTTTTTAAGAATAGCATAATTGATTGTATCTTTGTAAACTGCTACTAAAATAAAAAATAAGCAGGTGTAAATGATTTAATATTTTATATTTGCACTTCCAAATAAAATAATAACGCACAAGTCCTATGGAATATTTAGATTTTGAGCTTCCAATAAAAGAACTAGAAGATCAGTTGGAAAAATGTCAGGTAATTGGACAGGAATCAGAAGTTGATGTCACGTCTACCTGTACACAAATCAATGAAAAACTGATTGAAACTAAGAAGAATATCTATGAAAACCTTACTGCATGGCAACGTGTACAATTATCCAGACATCCCAGCAGACCTTATACTTTAGATCACGTTAGAGGGCTTTGCGGAGATACTTTTTTAGAACTTCACGGAGACAGAGGTTTTAAAGATGATAAAGCTATGATAGGTGGTTTAGGGAAAATTGGCGGACAATCTTTTATGATTATTGGTCAGCAAAAAGGATATAATACTAAAACACGTCAATATAGAAACTTTGGGATGGCTAATCCTGAAGGCTACCGTAAGGCTTTACGATTAATGAAAATGGCAGAAAAATTTGGAATTCCTGTTATTACTTTAATCGATACACCGGGAGCTTACCCTGGATTAGAAGCAGAAGAACGTGGACAGGGAGAGGCTATTGCCAGAAATATTTATGAAATGGTATTGCTTAAAGTACCAATTATTACAATCATTGTTGGTGAAGGTGCTTCTGGAGGTGCATTAGGGATAGGAGTAGGGGATCGTGTATATATGTTGGAGAACACCTGGTATTCGGTTATTTCACCTGAATCCTGTTCGTCCATTTTATGGAAAAGCTGGGAGTATAAAGAAAGGGCAGCAGATGCTTTGAAATTGACTTCAGCTGATATGAAAAAACAAAATCTGGTAGATGATATAATTCCGGAGCCTTTGGGAGGTGCTCATTATGACAGAGAAACTACTTTTAAAACAGTAGAAGAATACATCTTGAAAGCATATAATGACTTGAAAGTTTTATCAACAACTGATTTAATTGCTCAAAGAATGGATAAATATACTAAGATGGGAGAATTCAAAGAATAATCATTCTGTTTTATAAATTTAATCCGTCCCGTTAGTAAACGAGACGGATTTTTTTTGGTTATAAACAAAAAAGAATGAGTTATAAACATAGAGATGTAATAACTAAACTGTATTTTTTTTAAAATTTATGTTACTTTCGTAGTATGGAAAATTTCAAGAATGTTAAGCCTGTAAAGGTAGATAAAACAACAATTATAAATCTGGAAAAAGGGAAGTTGCCTCCTCAGGTTATTGAATTAGAGGAAGCTGTACTAGGCGCTATGATGATTGATAAAAAAGGGGTTGATGATGTAATTGATATCCTTCAGCCTGACGCATTCTATAAGGATTCCCATAAACATATTTTTGAAGCAATTGTTCAGTTGTTTACCGAAACGCAACCTATCGATTTATTAACGGTTTCTGCACAGTTAAAAAAAAATGGGAAATTAGATTTAGCAGGAGGAGATTTTTACCTCATACAGCTTACTCAGAAAATATCTTCTTCGGCACATATTGAATTTCATTCCAGAATCATTCTTCAAAAATTTATTCAAAGAAGTTTAATTCGTATTTCGTCTGAAATTATTGAAGAATCCTATGATGAAACAACTGATGTTTTTGATTTATTGGATAAAGCGGAATCAAAACTTTATGAAGTTACTCAGGGTAATATTAAACGTAGTTCAGAAACGGCACAAAGTTTAGTGCTTCAGGCAAAGAAACGTATTGAAGAAATTAGTAAAAAAGAAGGATTAAGTGGTGTTGAAACCGGTTTTACTAATCTTGACAAGCTTACCTCAGGCTGGCAGCCTAGTGATTTGATAATCATTGCGGCACGTCCTGCAATGGGTAAAACAGCCTTTGTATTATCGATGGCACGAAATATGGCAATCGATTATGGACATGGTGTAGCTATCTTTTCTCTAGAGATGGCATCAGTACAATTAATAACCCGTTTGATTTCCTCAGAAACAGGTCTGTCATCAGAAAAACTGCGTACAGGTAAATTGGAACCACACGAGTGGACGATGTTGAGTACAAAAGTGAAAGATTTAGAAAAAGCACCATTGTTTATTGATGACACACCTTCACTTTCTATTTTTGATCTTAGAGCAAAGGCCAGACGTTTAGCCTCCCAACACGGAATAAAGATTATCATTATCGATTATTTGCAGTTGATGACTGCTGGTGGAAATGGAAAGGGCGGTGGAAATCGTGAGCAGGAAATTTCGACAATTTCCCGAAATTTAAAAGCATTGGCTAAGGAATTGAATGTTCCTGTTATTGCACTTTCTCAGCTGTCTCGTGCAGTTGAGACGCGAGGTTCCAGTAAGCGACCTTTGCTTTCTGACCTTCGTGAATCGGGGGCGATTGAGCAGGATGCCGATATTGTATCGTTCCTGTATCGTCCTGAATACTATAAAATTGATGAGTGGGATGATGATGAAGCAGCTCCAACAGCAGGTCAGGCTGAAATTATGATTGCAAAACACCGTAATGGTGGTATTGAAAATGTTCGTTTAAAATTCTTAGGGCATTTAGGTAAGTTTGATAATTTAGATGATTTTGGTAGTGGTTATGATGATGATTTACCTTCGTCAATGAATCAGGATGATAATTCTTTTATTACTAAAAATCTGCCTTCGCCTCATGAAGCCTTTGGAAGTAATCTGAATGATGATGATGATGATGATATGCCGTTTTAATTTAAAGCGCTATATTTGAAATAAAACATTCCAATGCTTTTTAGAAAAATAGCCATTCTTACTATTGTTTTAGTTTCTTTCTCTGCGAAAGCTTCTTTTATTCTGTTGCCCATGGATGATACTACGCAACAGAATCATTTAAAAGCTTACGGAATTACCTATTGGTGTCTGGATAAAAAGTATAAAGCCAGTTGGTTGTTAAACTATCGTGGTGGTTCTTTTTTATTGCCTGATGCTACTGAAATTAGAAAGGAATGTCAGATTAGAGGGGTTAGTTTCGAAGTGCTCACTGATAGTGAACAACAGGCTGTTTTAGATGAAATTGCAAGTCCGTCACAAAATATGGAAAATGTAATTCTGGAAAAAGCTCCCAAAATAGCCGTGTATACTCCAAAAGGGAAGCAACCGTGGGATGATGCGGTAACTCTGGTTTTAACTTATGCCGAAATTCCTTTTACTGCTATTTATGATGAAGAAGTTTTAAGCGATCAGTTGATTATTTATGACTGGCTGCACTTGCATCACGAAGATTTTACGGGACAATATGGTAAATTTTATGGCTCTTATCGAAATGTACCCTGGTATATTGAACAAAAAAAAGGAGCTGAAAATTTGGCAAGTCAATTAGGATTTACAAAAGTTTCACAAGAGAAAGGAGCTGTAGCTAAAAAGATTAGTGATTTTGTTATTGGTGGGGGATTTATGTTTGCCATGTGTTCTGCAACAGATAGTTTTGATATTGCCTTATCAGCAGATGGTGTTGATATCTGCGAACCTATGTTTGATGGAGATGCCAGTGATGCAAATTATCAATCTAAACTAGATTATCATAATTCTTTTGCTTTTAAAGATTTTATTCTGGAGCGACGACCTGAAAAATATGAGTTTTCAGATATTGATATGACTGAAAAACGAATGGTTCCTATGGAGAAGGATTATTTTACTCTGATGGAATTTTCGGCTAAATGGGATCCGATTCCCTCTATGCTTTGTCAGAATCATACCCAGCTGGTAAAAGGATTTATGGGACAAACCACGGCTTTTGATGCTAAATTAGTTAAATCTAATATTCTGGTTTTAGGTACTTGTGAACTTAATGGAGAAGCAAGATATATTCATGGGCAAAAAGGAAAAGGAATGTTTAGTTTTTTTGGAGGACATGATCCTGAAGATTACCAACATAAAGTAGGGGATTCTCCGACAGTATTGGATTTACACCCTAATTCACCCGGATACCGATTAATTTTAAACAATGTTTTGTTTCCTGCTGCCAGAAAGAAGAAACAGAAAACTTAATAGGTTAGGATTTCATATAAAGTAAAAAGCCTCAATCGTTAGATTGAGGCTTTTCTATGTAAGTAAGTAATCCTAAATTGAGTTGATAAAACGTTTATTTTACTTTATTAAGTACAGCTTTGAAAGCTTCTGGGTGGTTCATAGCTAAATCTGCAAGAACTTTTCTGTTCAATTCGATTCCGTTAGCTTTTACTTTCCCCATGAATTGTGAATAAGACATTCCTTCTAAACGGGCTCCAGCGTTGATACGTTGAATCCATAAAGCACGGAAATTTCTTTTGTTCACTTTTCTGTCGCGGTATGCATAGCACATTGCTTTTTCTACCGCATTCTTTGCAACTGTCCAAACGTTTTTACGTCTGCCAAAGAAACCTTTGGCTTGCTTCATTATTTTTTTTCTTCTTGCTCTTTTAGCAACTGAATTTACCGATCTTGGCATAATTTTATTTTTTTTTTTGTAGCAGGCGTCCCGAATTTAATCAAGGGAGCTTATAGCCATACTCCAAGGTTATAATTTAATTTTTTTAACCTAAAGAATAAAAAGTTAGAGGTTAGAAGTTAGGAATTATGAGTTTTTAAAACTCTTAACGAATAACTTTTAACGATTAACAATTATATAATTCTTAATTGTTGTTTGATGCTTTTCATATCTGTAGAGTGAACTAGCGCTGAGTGAGTCAAAGCTAATTTACGTTTTTTAGATTTTTTAGTCAGAATGTGACTTTTAAAAGCGTGTTTTCTTTTAATCTTTCCAGAGCCAGTAACTTTAAAACGTTTCTTAGCGCTAGATTTGGTTTTCATTTTAGGCATTTTTTCCTAGTGTTTTAATTTATTCTTACTTACTTATTTGTTTTTGACTGACTAAGGATTTAAGAAACAGAGTTGCTGAGTTTTTATCAGTCACTCAGCAGCTCAGGTACTTAGTGTCTTATTTTTTCTTCTTAGGAGCAATGAACATAATCATTCTCTTTCCTTCAAGAACAGGCATTGCTTCTACTTTACCAAATTCTTCTAAATCGGTAGCTAATCTTAATAATAAGATTTGACCCTGATCTTTATAAATAATAGACCGTCCTTTAAAGAATACGAATGCTTTTAATTTAGCGCCTTCTTTTAAGAATTTTTCAGCATTCTTTCTTTTAAATTCATAATCATGCTCATCAGTCTGAGGACCAAAACGAATTTCCTTAACAGTTACCTGTGTAGATTTGGCTTTCAGAATTTTGTCACGCTTTTTTTGTTCGTAAACAAATTTCTTGTAATCCATAATTTTACATACCGGAGGATCCGCATTAGGAGAAATCTCGACTAAATCTAATTCGAATTCATCGGCTAATCTTAAAGCTTCTGAAAGTTTAAAAACTCCCGGCTCTATGTTTTCTCCTACAAGACGTACTTCTTGCAGACCACGAATGTTATTATTGATTCTATGGGCATCTTTTTTTTCTACGCGAGGTTGATAACCTCTGTTACTTCTTATTGCTATGACTTTAAAATTTAAGTTAAACTGTAAATACTTTTAATGTTTTATTTATTTCTTCGTTTACAATCGAAACAAATTCGTCAATTGTAACGGTAATATTTCCTTTTCCTTCCTGACCATGACGACGGATTGAAATGCTTCCATTTTTCTCTTCTTCTTCGCCTACAATCAGCATAAATGGGATTTTTTGCATTTCAGCATCCCTAATTTTCTTACCAATTGTTTCGTTTCGGTTGTCAATTAGCCCGCGAATTTCGTGATTTTCTAGCAAATCTAAAACTTTTTTAGCATAAATTTCATATTTCTCGCTCAAAGACAAGATAATAACCTGTTCAGGCATTAGCCAAAGAGGGAAATTTCCTGCTGTGTGTTCTAATAAAATGGCTATAAAACGTTCCATTGATCCAAAAGGAGCTCTGTGAATCATTACCGGGCGGTGCAATTCGTTATCTGATCCTTTGTAGGTTAGGTCAAAACGCTCTGGAAGATTGTAATCAACCTGAATGGTTCCTAATTGCCATTGTCTTCCTAGTGCATCTTTTACCATGAAATCTAATTTTGGACCATAGAATGCTGCTTCTCCGTATTCGACTACGGTATTTAATCCTTTGTCTCTTGCAGCATTGATGATTGCATTTTCAGCTTTCTCCCAGTTTTCATCAGTACCAATATATTTTTCTCTGTTCTCCTGATCTCTTAATGAGATTTGAGCAGTAAAATCTTCAAAACCTAATGAACCAAAAACGTAAAGTACAAGATCGATTACTTTTTTAAATTCTTCATCTAATTGCTCCGGAGTACAAAAAATATGTGCATCATCCTGAGTAAATCCTCTTACACGAGTCAAACCATGTAATTCGCCGGATTGTTCGTATCTATAGACAGTACCAAACTCAGCATAGCGTTTTGGTAAATCTTTATAAGACCACGGTCTTACATTGTAAATCTCACAATGATGAGGGCAGTTCATTGGTTTTAATAAAAACTCTTCTCCTTCAGCCGGAGTATTTATAGGTTGAAAACTGTCTGCACCATATTTCGCATAGTGGCCAGAGGTGACATATAATTCTTTTTGTCCTATATGTGGAGTAACAACTTGTTCATATCCTGCTTTTTTTTGTGCTCTTTTTAGAAATTGCTCTAATCTGTCTCTTAATGCTGCTCCTTTTGGCAACCATAAAGGTAAACCTTGGCCTACTTTTTGAGAAAAAGCAAACAACTCTAATTCTTTACCTAATTTTCTGTGGTCACGACGCTTTGCTTCTTCTAGTAAAGCTAAATATTCAGTAAGTTCTTTTTGTTTTGGAAAAGAAGTACCGTATACTCGTGTCAATTGCTTGTTTTTCTCATCACCACGCCAGTAAGCGCCTGCAACACTCATTACTTTCATTGCTTTGATAATTCCTGTATTTGGGATGTGTCCTCCACGACATAAGTCAGTAAAAGTATCATGGTCGCAAAAAGTAATTGTTCCGTCTTCCAGATTCGAAATTAATTCTGTTTTATAAACATTGTCTTTGTATAATTCTAGAGCTTCTGCTTTAGTAACAGGGCGTAATTTGAATTCATGCTTTCCTCTTGAGATTTCAAGGACTCTGTCTTCAATTTTCTTAAAATCAGCTTCGGTAATTTTTTGATCTTCAAAATCTACATCATAATAGAATCCGTTTGCAATCGCAGGACCAAGTGTTAATTTGATACCTGGATACATCTCTTCTAGTACTTGTGCCATTACGTGCGAAGTAGAGTGCCAGAAAGCTTTTTTTCCTTCCTGGTCGTTCCATGTGTATAATGTAAGACTGCCGTCCGTAGTCAAAGGTGTAACGGTTTCAATAGTTGTACCATTGAAAGAAGCAGAAATTACATTTCTGGCAAATCCTTCGCTAATGTTTTTAGCAACATCCATCGGAGTTACGCCTGGCGCATACTCTCTAACTGACCCATCGGGTAAAGTAATCTTAATCATTCTTTAAATTTTATGGACTGCAAATATAAATGATTTGCAGTAACTTCAATAATAGCTTTTGTATAATTTTCACTAAGAAAATAATGGTTTTTTAAAATAAAATAGAGCGTATGGTAATTGTGTAGAGTTTTTCAAGTAATTTGATTATTTTTGAAAAATAACTAAGTTTAATAAAATCTTTACGTATTATAACCCCCATTTTTAATGATAAACTCTCATAGTTCAACTGTATCTCAAGTCTCTTTTGTAGATAGACTTAGATTGTCTACTTCTGCTCTCCACAAACAATTAGAATCGCTGTCTTTGTCTCAGCTAATTGTTTCTCCGGAAATTACTGTTCAAAAATATGCTGAATACTTACAGATCATGGAACCTGTAGTAAGGGATATTGAATTAAAGGTGTACCCTGTGATTTCAAATTTAATTTCTGATATTAATAGGAGGAAGAAATTGAGTTTAATACGCGAGGATTTAAAAGTGCTGGGTTTTTCGATAACAAATATTAGTACAGAATTTGATGCTGATTTTGAAATTCCGTTTGCATTGGGAATTATGTACGTATTAGAAGGGTCTTCTCTTGGAGGCAGAGTTATATTGAAAAATATTGAAAATCAACTGGGGTTTACTGCTGAATGTGGTGCTCAGTACTTTGCCGGTTATAAAGAAAATACAGGATCTTTGTGGAAAAGTTTTGTTTCGGAAATGGTTCAGTATGAACAGAAACAGGGCTGTGGGGATGTAATCATTGAAGGTGCTAATTTTGCCTTTAGGTTAATTTTTGAGTATTTAGAAACCGGTAATAAATGAAAATAAGGGATATTGTAAATAGGGATATTGTTAATCTGATTAATTGTGAAAATGAACCAATCCATATTCCGGGAAGTATTCAGCCTCATGGTTTTTTAATTGGTTTGACAAAAGAATTTAAAATTATTTTTTGCAGTGAAAATCTTTCGGATTATCTGTCTTTTAAATATACAGAAGTTTTAGGGAAAAGTTTTAAGGATGTTTTTGGTGTAGAAAACTTTAATGCAATTAATGATTCTGCTTTAGAAGCAAATGTTCTTCAGTTGAAGATGAAACTGGAAAATAAGAGTTTTCAGTGTTTTTTTCATCAAAGCGATGATTGTTACATTTTCGAGGCAGAGCCTTGTGGTGTTAAAACAGATTCTGTTACAGATGTTTATAATCAGACACTTCAGTTTATAAATTATTTGAATACTACACAATCACTCAAAAGTCTCTGTGAGATGGTTGCTCGTGAAACGCGTTCGTTGACAGGTTATGATCGTGTAATGGTTTATCGTTTTGATAAAGAATATAATGGTGAAGTCTTTGCTGAAAGCTGTCGTGATGATTTGGAGCCGTTTTTAGGTTTGCATTATCCGCATACTGATATTCCTGTCCAGGCAAGAGAGTTGTATATGCGCAATGTGTTAAGGTTGATCATGGATATGGATTATACACCTGTGCCTATATATGCTATAGATGATGGTAGTGGCAGGAATTTAGATTTGAGTTTGTCTATATTGAGAAGTACTTCGCCGATACATGTCGAGTATTTGAAAAATATGGGAGTTGGTGCAACATTGACTATATCATTAATACATCAGGGGAAATTGTGGGGATTGATAGCCTGTCATCATTATTCCTCAAAAAACCTTACTCCAGAAATAAGATTGGCTGCTCAGCTTCAGGGGCAGTTTATTACCTCTCAAATTGATGTGAGGCAGTCAAACGAAGAATATGAAGTTTCCAGAAAAACTAATAATGCTCTGGAAAAAGTTACCGGTCTTGATTTGCCTCCTATTATGGAGTCGTTCAAAATTATTAGTGTTAGTCCTGAATTGCTTAAACTTTGCAATGCTTCGGGTGTGTCATTGTATATAAATGGAGAGGTTTATAAAAATGGAATAACGCCGCCTGTAAGTGTGATTCCATCTTTGTCTGATTGGCTTTTTGAGCATTCTAATGATAGTAATTTTGCTACAGATAAAATTATTGATTTTATTCCAACAATGAAATCGGTATGGGATAGGGTTTCTGGCGTTGTTTATTATTCTTTAGGTAAAAATAATTCTATTATTTGGTATCGAACCGAAACTGTAATCGAGGTAAATTGGGCTGGAGATCCGAATAAAGCAATTATTAAGGATGCAAATGGATTGCATCCCAGAAATTCTTTTGCGAAATGGAAGCAAATCAGTAAAAATAGAAGCACTCCGTGGTTGTATCCGGAACTGAATGTTGCGGCAAAATATGCGCACACTTTACAGAAGCAGATTAATCTTATCTTGTTGAGTGATGAAGAGATGAAATATCGTAAGCTGAGTGAGAAATTGAAAGAGAGTAATGAGGAGCTGCAGAATATAAATTGGATTAGTACACATGATCTTCAGGAGCCTTTGCGTAAAATACAGGTTATTTCCTCTATGGTTTTGTTTAAAGAAAAAGACAATATGAGTGAAAATATGATTGATTCATTATATAGAATGAATAAGTCAGCAATGCGTATGCAAAATTTGTTAGCAGATATTCTTAAATATACTCGGATTAAAAACTCGGATAAGGCATTTGAGTTGGTAGATATGAATAGGATTCTGGAAGAGATCCTTTTTGATTTAAAAGATAATATAGTAGATGCAGATGCGGAAATTGTTGTTTCTGACTTACCTCATGTATATGCAGTACCTTTTCTGATGAAGCAACTTGTTTCAAATATTCTGTTGAATTCTCTTAAGTATTCTTCTCCGGATAGGAAGCCACTTATAAGTGTTTCTGTCGAAAAAGGGGTTAGGGATTTGAATTATGGGGATTCGACATATTTTAAGTTTGTTTTTAAGGATAACGGAATAGGTTTTCATCAGGAATATGCTGAAAATATATTTAATATATTTACCAGATTGCATAGCCAGAACGAATATATGGGTTCAGGAGTAGGATTGGCATTGTGTAGAAAGATTATTCAGGCTCATAATGGTTATATAACGGCAAAAAGTTCTCTAGGCAACGGAGCTGTATTCGTGGTTTATTTGCCATATAAGAGAGATGCTGAGGTAGATTAGTCTGATTTGATAATAAATTAGTTTTAAATCATCTGTTTTTCAGTATGTTAAAAAATAAACAAAAAATAGTTTAAAAAAAACCTTGTTTAAACGAATAAAGTAACTACTTTTGCACCCGCAACAACGCAGACGTTCATATAAAGACTGGCAAGAAAAACGAATTTAAATCAAACG
>NZ_JBPYCT010000016.1:0-102323 GCF_051846875.1 Flavobacterium sp. ARAG 55.4
CGTGCTTCTCATAAATACAACGAAGCTTTATCAGACAGAAGAGCTAAATCGACCATTAGCTGGCTAGTTAAAAACGGGGTAAAAGCAGACAGATTAACCGGAAAAGGGTATGGCGAGAGTCAGCTGGTAAACAGATGTGCTGACAATGTAAAATGTACGGAAGAAGAACATCAAATGAATCGCAGAAGCGAATTTATTATTACCGCTCTATAATATTAACTACTCTTAAAAGAGTAAAAAAAACCTCGAATACAGATTTATTCGAGGTTTTTCTGCTCAAAAACGGTTATTTTTCCAACTAAAAAAGCTACAAAAAACTATAACTACATTATTAAATACTATACTTAATCAAAAAAAAGACCTCAAACTATTAAACATATACATATTTCTATTAAATTTAGCATATATTTTTTTATTTACATAAATATATCGCCTTATTTTTATCAAAAACCAACTAAGATTATTTTATAAATGAAAGTAACCCCAGTCTTTTTATTCATTATAGGAAGCTTTTTATGCTATAATGGTTATTCCCAAAATTCAAAAGTTCCTACTGTCGATAAAACAGCAGAAAAATATGCTTTTGTAAATGTGACCAAAACTTATGAAAGAATTGCTGAAAAAGGATATAAATCAATTGATTTATTTCAGAAACTGGGAAATGCGTTTTATAGTGATTTAAATATGCCTAAAGCAGCAAAATGGTATGGCGAATTATTTGCCATGACAACTGATCTGGATCCGGTATATTATGATCAATATGCAAAATCATTATTTGCTATTGGTGAAAACGAAAAAGCCAATACTATTGTAGCAAAATTAAATAATAAATTAAACCAAAAATAGATTCACTTTTAAACTTAAAAAAAATAAAAAAAGAGTTTATATAATACTATAAACTCTTTCTAATTTAAGAGAGATAGATTTGGGACAAATATCTTTCTTTTTTTATAAAAAAAACCAAAACAATTAGTCTATTCTTGCAAAAATATTAGTGTAATATTTTTTTCCTGTAGCAGCATCCTGTCTTATTGATATTCCGAAATGTGTATAGTTACCTTCTATATTTTTTTTATGTGCCGGGCTGTTTAACCATGCTGTTAATGCAGCCTGTGCACTATTATAATTAAAAGCAATATTCTCTCCAACTGTGGTAGCACCTAACAATTTCATAATATTATTGGAACGTTCCACAAAACCATCATGACTTACCACTTTATTATCTATCATGTAATAATCATGCTCCTCAGATTTATATGAGATATGATTAATTTTCTGTAACGGATTTAAACCTATACTTACCCTGTAATCATTAATTAACTTCATTGTTTCTAACTCTCCATCATTATAATCATAATTTTCTACAATTACAGCTGTTGTTAAATCAGCTGTTGTTTCTGTAGAATCAGAAGAGCAGGAATTCATTGTAAACATCACCGCACTTAGTAACATCAAAGGGAGTAATTTTACTTTCATAAGCTAGTAGTTTAAGTTTAAAGTAGATTGGGGGGCAAACTCTTTAAAGTATTAGTTTTTGTTTTTATTATTTACTCAAACATACGACACTTTATCGATAAACTACAAAAAAAATCGATGAAATGCATTGTTTTTTATAAAAACAAAGCATTTACTTACATCAAGGAGATAATCGTTCTGTTTTCCATACATAATTCTCCTGTAACGAATAGCGGATTCTGTCATGCAATCTATTGGCTCTCCCCTGCCAGAATTCAACTTCTACCGGACGAACAATATATCCTCCCCAATACTTAGGTCTTTCAACAGTTTTATTATCATAAATAATTTCTAATTCCTTTAAATTATTTTCTAAAAATTCACGAGAGGGAATTACTTGACTCTGATTAGAAACAACAGCCCCCAGTTTACTTCCTTCTGGTCTGGAATCAAAATAATTATCTGATATAATATCCGAAGTTTTTTCTGCAATTCCTTTTATAATGACCTGACGTTCGGCAGTATGCCAGAAAAAAGAAAGACATACATTTGGATTTTTCTCAATAGCTCTTCCTTTTTCCGAATTATAATTGGTATAAAAAACAAAACCTTCTTCGTTGTATTTTTTTAATAACACGACTCTTGCTTTAGGGAAACCATCCAGCCCAAATGTCGAAACTGTCATAGCGTTGACCTCAGTTCCTGACGTACTCTGACCTTCAAAATCTTCCACTTCATGAAACCAACGATGAAAAAGATTAATCGGATCTTCCGGAATATTAGTTTCTAATAATTCACTTTTTTCATAAGATCTTCTGTAATTACTTAAATCTTCCATTATTTTTTTATTATAAATTATAAATCAAAACTCAAGCCGTCATCTGCTAACAAGACATTGGGAAAAATAGTTTCTGCTTCTGTTTTAAATAAATCAATAGTACTGTAGCGTGTGGAGTAATGCCCTAAAATAAGTTTACCCACCTGAGCTTTTTTTGCAATTGTAGCAGCTTCTACGGCAGTTGTATGCATTGTTTTAGCAGCTAATTTTTCTTCAGACTGCAAAAAAGTAGCTTCATGATACAAAACATCTACTCCTTCAATAATAGGCAGAATAGCTTCATTATAGACTGTATCAGAACAAAAAGCATAACTCTTAGGCTTTTCGGGGTCAAAAGTAAGTTGGCTGTTTAAAATAACTGTTCCATCATCGAGAACAATATCTTTTCCGTTTTTTATATTCTGAAAATAACATTTTTCAATCTGATATTCACGAACAGCCTCAACATTTAACTTTCTTTTATCTGGTTTTTCTTCAAACAGAAATCCATTGGTATATATACGATGTTTTAAAGGAATGGTTTTTACCTGCACTTTATCATCTTCATAAATAAGTTTACTTTCTTTACTTTCTAATTCATAAAAGTGGAGACCAAAATTGGGCCATGAATTTGACAATCGCAATTGAAGCAGGATAATTTCTTTTATTCCTTTCGGACCGTATATATACAAATCATTATTGCGATTTAGTAAAGAAAAAGTAGATATCAAACCGATTAGACCATAAAAGTGATCTCCATGCAAATGCGAAATGAAGATTTGGTTAATTTTAGAAAATTTGATTTTGTTTTTTCTCAATTGTACCTGTGTTCCTTCACCACAGTCAATAAGGAAACATCGATTTTTAATTTCAAGTACCTGTGAAGTAGGGTTTGTAAAAGTACGCGGAGTTGCTGCATAACAGCCAAGGATGGTTAATTTCAAAGTTTATTTAGTTAACGGGTTGCCTAATCGTTATGCATATCATTCGATTAAACTTTTAAACGAATAAACAATTAAACGATTTAAAATCCTAAGTCTCTTTCTATTTCTTCCATCTCAATAATATCATGAGCTTCTAATAAGGATGGAACAACTGTAAATTTTTCCGGTAAAGCATTATAATCAAAATCAGATACTACAACAATAAATGATTTTTTTGATTTTTTATGTTTTTTAGATAATGGCAAAAGAAGTTTTAAATCACTTACTTCTAACGCTCCTTTGTATCCTAAAAGATCAATAATAATATTATGTTTTTCATAACTTTTATATTGATGTGTAACTTTCATCAAAAAAGCTGTAAAATCACCCTGCGTATCTTTTATAGTAATTGTATGGTCTTTTTGATCTACTTTCATAATGTTATTTTTAAGATTACAAAATCTAAAGTTACTAAGATTTTTTGACTTACTTAATTTTTGAAGCCAAAAGATATATTACAGCCATTCTGATTGCTACTCCGTTTTCAACCTGATTTAAAATCACTGATTGCCCGGAATCAGCTACTTCAGATGTAATCTCTACTCCCCTGTTTATAGGCCCCGGGTGCATGATTACAATTTCTTTATTCAATGATTCTAATAATGTTTTGTCAACACCGTATTGTTGCGCATATTCCCTGGTTGACGGAAAATAATTCACATCCATTCTTTCATTTTGAACACGCAGCATATTAGCCACATCACACCACTCTAAAGCTTTTCTTAAATTAGACTCAACTTTAACACCTAATGATTCAATATATTTTGGGATCAACGTTTTAGGACCACAAACTTTCACTTCAGCTCCCTGCATTTGCAAAGCATAAATATTAGACAAAGCCACTCTTGAATGTAGAATATCCCCCACAATAACCACTTTTTTCCCTGCTACCTCGCCCAGTTTCTCTCTTATGGAATAACTATCCAGCAAAGCCTGGGTAGGATGTTCATGAGCTCCATCACCGGCATTTACAATACTTGCTTTTACATTTTGTGATAAAAAATGAGCAGCTCCCGGATTAGAATGTCGCATCACTACCATATCCACTTTCATCGAAAGAATATTATTTACTGTATCAATAAGCGTTTCCCCTTTTTTAACAGAAGACTGAGCTGCCGAAAAACTAATTACATCGGCTGATAATCTTTTTTGAGCTAATTCAAATGAAAGTTTGGTTCTGGTACTGTTTTCGAAAAAAATATTGGCAATGGTAATATCTCGTAACGAAGGCACTTTTTTAATAGGACGATTAATGACTTCTTTAAAATGATCGGCTGTTTCAAAAATAAGGTCTATATCATTCTTGTTAATATATTTGATACCTAATAAATGATTTACGCTTAACTCTTTCATTCTTTTACGATTATTATTATATTATAGAGGCTTCAGTAATTTAATTGCTTATTAATTAGTAACTAAATAAACGGCATCCTCTCCATCATTTTCTTTCCAACTCACTTTTACCTTTTCATTATTAATAGCATCTACTTGTCGTCCTCTGTAATCAGGCTGAATGGGTAAATTACGGCTAAAACGTCTGTCAATTAAAACCAGTAATTCTATTTCTGAAGGTCTTCCAAAAGACTGAACTGCTGTTAAAGCAGCTCTGATACTTCTTCCGGTATACAATACATCATCAATAAAAATGACTTTTTTATTTTCTACAATAAAATTGATATTGGTTTTATTAGCTTCAAGCGGTTTTTCGGTTCTTCGAAAATCATCTCTGAAAAAAGTAATATCTAAATATCCTAGTTTAATTTCAGGGGTTTTATATTCTTTTTCTAATACTTCTTTAAGTCGTTCTGCTAAAAAAGTTCCTCTGGGCTGAATACCAATTAAAATAGTGTCGCTAAAATCAAGGTGTTTTTCAATTAGCTGACAGGCTAAACGATGAAGAATGATATTGACTTCTTTGGAATTGAGCAAAACTTTTTGAGTCATAGTAAAATATTATGTTGGGTAGTGCAAATATACAAATTCCCCTTAATGATTTCTTATTAAAAGAAGGTTTGATACCAACTTTGAGTCAATTTATACAAATGCTTTTCTTAAAATAAATCGGCATAAACAATCGGTATTATACAAATCCTTAAATATTAGAACTTTTCCCAAAAATTCTGTAAACTTTTTTTTAGGGTTTCCAGCTAATTTTACTTCATAGAAATTAATTAAAACATCAAAATCATGCAAAGTAACATTACCCGTTTGTTAATGGTATTCGTAATACTATTTTCATTTACAAGTTGCGAACTTATTGGAGACATTTTTCAAGCCGGAATGGGAGTCGGAATATTTCTTGTGATATTTGTAATTGCCATAATTCTTTGGATTTTCGCTAAAGTTTTCCGAAAATAACATAAAAAAAATCCCGTATCGTTCTAAAAAAACAATACGGGATATCTTTATATAAGATATAACTTTTACAAGTTGTACATCTTTTTTCGTTGTTCCTGAATCTTTTCATCATCAAGATATTCATCAAAAGTCATGTAGCGGTCAATAGCTCCGTTTGGTGTTAATTCTACTACTCTGTTACCCACGGTTTGTGCAAACTCGTGATCATGGGTGGTAAAAATAACTGACCCCTTAAAGTTTTTCAATGAGTTATTAAAAGCCGTGATCGATTCCAGATCCAGGTGATTAGTAGGCTCGTCCAGCATTAAAATATTAGCACGTTCCATCATCATTCTGGATAACATACAGCGTACTTTTTCTCCTCCTGATAACACACGACTTGTTTTTAAAGCTTCTTCGCCTGAAAAAATCATTTTTCCTAAAAACCCTCTGATAAAAACCTCATCACGCTCTTCTTCTGTTTTTGCATATTGACGCAGCCAGTCTACTAATGACAAATCATTCTCAAAATATTCATGATTTTCTGCCGGTAAATAAGCCTGATTTGTGGTAATTCCCCATTCAAAAGTTCCTGAATCGGCATCCTGCTTTCCATTTAAAATTTCGTAGAAAGCAGTAGTTGCACGGGAATCTTTCGAAAACAGCACAATTTTATCTCCTTTAGCCATATTCAGGTGAACATCTTTAAATAATAATTCTCCATCAACAGAAGCACTTAAACCTTCAATATTCAAAATCTGATCTCCGGCTTCACGATCCTGATCAAAAATAATAGCTGGATAACGACGGCTGGAAGGTTTGATTTCAGAAATATTTAATTTGGAAATCATTTTTTTACGGGAAGTAGCTTGTTTAGATTTTGCAACGTTCGCAGAAAAACGACGAATAAATTCTTCCAGTTCCTGTTTCTTTTCTTCAGCTTTCTTATTTTGTTGTGCTCTTTGTTTCGCCGCTAATTGACTGGACTCGTACCAAAAAGTATAGTTTCCGGAGTAGTGATTGATTTTTCCAAAATCAATATCCGAAATATGTGTACAAACTGCATCTAAAAAGTGACGGTCGTGAGAAACCACAATTACTGTATTTTCATAATTGGCTAAAAAATTCTCTAACCAGGCAATCGTTTCAAAATCCAGGTCGTTAGTAGGCTCATCCATAATCAACACATCAGGATTTCCAAAAAGTGCCTGTGCCAAAAGCACACGAACTTTCATTTTTGCTTCCATATCAGCCATTAATGTGTAATGATGCTCCTCATTAATCCCTAAATTAGATAACATTGATGCAGCATCTGAATCGGCATTCCATCCATTCATTTCTTCAAACTGCACTTGCAATTCCCCTATTCTGTCTGCATTTTTATCATTGTAATCTGAATACAATTCATCCATTTCTTTCTTAACAGCATACAATATTTTATTCCCCATCAATACTGTTTCTAAAACCGTATGCTCATCAAACATGTTGTGATTTTGGTTTAAAACCGACATACGTTTTCCAGGCTCAAGATGTATGTGTCCCGAAGTAGGATCCATTTCACCGGAAATTATTTTTAGAAAAGTTGATTTTCCAGCACCATTAGCACCAATAACGCCATAGATATTACCGTGAGTAAAAGTGGTATTTACTTCGTCGAATAAAATTCGCTTGCCAAACTGAACTGATAAATTATTTACTGTTAACATGAATATTTTTTATAAAATTTGCTGCAAAAGTACAAAAAAATCCCTATACCTGCGAATGTAGCTCTAAAGGTTTTACAACAAAAGTCTTAATTATGATTGTTTAACAGCGTAAGTAGAAAAACATACATGACCAAAGAAAAAGATATACATTTGGATTAAATATTCTCATCGTCCGAATATTTTTTCTAAATCATAAAAATCAATCTAAATTAAATACAATGAACACCTTAATAAGTCAAAAAATAATTACGGTATGCAATGAAAAAATTGCAAAAAAGGGAGAAAATGTTGGTCTGTCATTTTATGCTTTTTTTACTAACAAAAATGACAATCCCGCTCTTTTGATGGAAGTAGCCCAATGGTGGATAATGAAACATCAACTCGATCATTTTGAAAAAGCCACAAAAATAAGGGATATGGTTCAAAAAGAATTGTAATCATTTCCTCTTTCATGAATTCAATCCGGCTTAATTCTCTATTTATATTATCCTTAAAAATGAGTTTTTTTGTTAATTTTGCGTTATGATTAAAATAAGTATTATTGGCTCCGGAAATGTGGCACAACATCTTATTACTACCTTTCTGCATGTTGAAGAACTGAGTAATGATGTTGCGTTGATACAGGTATTCTCCCGAAAAAAAGAAAATCTCTCTCAGTTGCTTAGTCCACAAAAAATAGTTACCGAATTCAATAATTTACTCGAAGCTGATTTATACATTATTGCAGTTTCTGATGACGCAATTGAAAATGTTTCTACCCAGCTTCCATTCAGGAATCGTCTGGTCGTGCATACTTCAGGGAGCGTTCCTGTGACACAGTTAAATAGTAATAACCGAAGAGGGGTATTTTATCCTTTGCAAACTTTCACCAAAGGAAAAACCATCAGTTTCAGAAACATTCCTATTTGCCTTGAAGCAGAAAATACTTTCGATTATCAGGTATTAAACAAAGTAGCCAGACTGATTTCAGATAAAGTATATGCAATCAATTCAGAACAAAGAAAAGCCTTGCATGTAGCAGCTGTTTTTGTCAATAATTTTACCAATCACCTCTACGCTATTGGAAACGAAATTTGCATTGAAAACCAAATTCCGTTTGACATTTTAAAGCCTTTGATACAGGAAACGGCAGATAAAGTAATGACTATTTTGCCTAATGAAGCACAAACCGGTCCGGCGGTCCGCAATGATGAAAAAACAATTGCCGCTCACGAGGCTTTTTTAATAAACAATGAAAATCAATTAAAACTATATAAAACTCTAACACAATCGATTCAGCATAATGGCAAAAAGTTATAAAGAAATAATGAACGACATCACTACCTTTATTTTTGATGTTGATGGCGTACTTACCGATGGTTCTGTATTTGTAAACAATGATGGCGAAATGTCAAGAACCATGAATATCCGCGATGGCTATGCGCTGAAAACAGCTGTAGAAAACGGTTATAATGTTTGTGTAATTTCGGGAGGAAGTAACGAAGGTGTAAGAGTGCGTTTGCGTAACTTGGGAATTACCAATATTCATCTGGGAACACCTGACAAGGTAGAAACTTTTGATGAATATATTGATATCCATCAAATTAAACAGGAACAAATTTTATACATGGGTGATGACATTCCTGATTATCATGTGATGAAATTAGTAGCTTTACCAACTTGTCCTCAGGATGCCTGTCCTGAAATTAAAAGCATTAGCAAATACATTTCGCATAAGAAAGGCGGAAAAGGCGCTGTAAGAGATGTCATAGAACAAGTAATGAAAGTACAGGGAAAGTGGATGAAAAGTTTTGATGCCAAGTATGATTGATTAATTCAGAAGCAGAATCTACCAAGCAGTTTCCGTAAACTCATAACCCATCATCCAGATAAATGAACTTTCTAAAACTCATTCGATACAAAAACCTTTTGATGCTCGCTTTAATGCAGCTTATTTTCAGGTATGGATTTTTGAAACTACAAAATATCGGTTTGGCACTAACTGATTGGCAATACGGTTTGTTAGTTTTGAGTACGGTGCTTATTGCTGCAGCGGGTTATGTAATCAATGATATTTTCGATCAGCAAACCGATATTGTAAACAAACCTAATAAAGTCATTGTAGGCAAAAGCATTTCTGAAAATAGGGCTTATAATATATATGCTCTTTTAAATATAAGCGGAGTAGCGATAGGATTTTATTTGTCTAATGTGATTTTGCGTCCTAATTTTGCTGCTATTTTTGTTTTAGTTGCCGCAACCCTTTACATCTATGCTACGAGTTTGAAACAAATGCTCCTCATAGGCAATATTATTATTGCTTTATTGTTGTCCGTAAGTGTTCTTATTATTGGTGTTTTTGACGTTTTTCCGGCAACTGATTTGAGCAATCAGCAAATTATGGCAAACCTGTTTTCCATTCTTTTAGACTATGCTATTTTTGCTTTTATGATTAATCTGCTGCGCGAAATTGTAAAGGATTTAGAAGATTTTGATGGAGATTACAAGCAGGGAATGAATACATTAGCTATTTATTTAGGAATAAAAAAAACATCAGAACTAGTTTGTGTTTTAAGTATCATCCCAATACTGTGTTTACTGAATTACATGAACACCTATCTGATTGTGAATAATCTGATTACTGCCGTTATTTACAGCTTGCTTTTTATTTTAGGTCCAATGCTTTATTTTAGTATTAAAATAGCAACTGCACAATCAAAAACGGAATTTATTCATTTGAGTAAAGTCCTGAAATGGATCCTTTTTTTCGGAATTGTATCTGTATTAATTATCACTTTAAATATTAAATGGAATGCTTCGAAATAAATTAAAAAATCACAAAATCATATTAGCTTCGGGATCTCCCAGAAGACAGCAGTTTTTTAAAGACTTGGATTTGGATTTTGAAATCCGCTTAAAAGAAATTGAAGAAGTCTTTCCGCCGGAACTAAGAAGAGAAGAAATCACTAATTATCTAGCCGAATTAAAAGCAACTGCTTTTGAGGGAGAATTAAACAGCAATGAAATTCTGGTAACCAGCGACACCTTAGTCTGGCACAATCAAAAAGCATTGGGAAAACCAAAAGATGCTCAGGATGCTTTTGCTATTTTAAAATCCTTGTCTAATGCTACTCATGAAGTAATTACTTCTGTTTGTTTTAAAAGCAAACTAAAAACTGAAGTGCTGTTTGAAATTACTAAAGTTACTTTTAACGAATTGAGTGACGAAGCCATCCATTATTACATTGAAAATTATAAACCTTTTGACAAAGCGGGAGCTTATGGAATTCAGGAATGGATTGGATTTATCGGAGTCTCAAAAATTGAAGGTTCTTATGCCAATGTTATTGGGCTTCCAGTGGATAAAGTGTACCAATATTTGAATAATTTAGCTTAAAACACAAAAAATGACTTTTTTTAAAGATTATACAAACGAAATAATTATAAGTGGTATAGTGCTTATTGTACTCATGATATTGCGTGTGATTTCGACAAAAGTGGTACATAGTTATGCCAAAAGATCACACAAAATTGAGTACCGTACTAATCTGGTTATTAAATACCTTCATTTATTAATCAATATTTTATCATTTATTGCGTTAATTATAATTTGGGGAGTACAGGCTAAAGATTTAGTTCTAGCCGTTTCAGGTGCTGCTACAGTTGTAGGTGTTGCTATGGTAGCACAATGGTCGATACTGAGTAATATTACTTCAGGAGTTATTTTGTTTTTTTCTTTTCCCTTTAAAATAGGTGACAGCATCAGAATTCATGATAAAGATTTCCCAATTGTAGGCGAAATAGAAGATATTACAGCTTTTCACATTGTTTTAAACACAGAGGAAGGAGAACAGGTGATTTACCCTAATAATCTATTGTTTCAAAAAGGCATTTCAATAATTAATAATCATTATGAAGACAAAGAATTCATGGATTAATTGTAAAAAAAATCACATTTTTGCTATTTTATAATAACTTTATAAAAGAATTTTATTTATTAAAATCTATAAATCGATTTTTTCATGTCCATCTATTCTAAGATAACAGCTGTTTGTATACTGTTCTTTTGTTTTCAGGTTTTGCATTCGCAAAATAAAACAAAGCATAAAGACAGTATAAAGCTTCCTGCTATTTTAGTACAGCCTAAAAATAAAACTGCTAAATTCTTCCATCGCTTAGTATTTAAACCTACAAAATCTAAAAAAGCAAAAGAAAAAACAGTTGCTTCCAAACATTTAAATGTCGAGGGTAAAATTATACGAAACATACACATTGTTACATTAGATCCTTTTGGATATTCAGAAATTGACTCTACAAAAACTCCTAATTATTGGGAAAAAACAGGAAATTTTCTGCATTTAAAATCAAAACAAATCGCCATTAAAAACATCTTACTTTTTTCTAAAAATGATGCTTACAATTTACTGGAAATTGAGGAATCAGAACGTTTATTAAGAAGTCAGAAATTTATAAACAGAGTAAAAATTACTGAAAAATTAGCTACACCACAATCAGATTCCGTAGATGTCTACGTACGGGTTTTAGATTCCTGGAGTTCAATTCCCCGGTTTTCTGTTTCAAGTTCAAAAATGAAAATTGGGCTCAAGGAACGCAATTTTTTTGGTATAGGGCATCAGTTAGATTATTATTATTCACATCGTACCGGAGACAAAAAAGATGCTAATAATGTGAGTTACCTCATACCCAATATCAAAAACTCCTTTGTAAGTACAGAAATAAAATACAATAATGATTTTGAAAATTACTATTCTAAAGGAATTATCATAGAACGCCCTTTTTACTCTCCTCTGACAAAATGGGCAGGCGGAATTTCAATTAGCCAAAATTATTTAAAAGACAGTATTCAGGATATCAATAACAGTTATATTTCTCAGGATTTTAAATATAATAATCAAAATGTATGGGCAGGAAAAGCTTTTAACATCTTTAAAGCCGATTCGGTTACTGACCGAACGACAAATTTGATTGTAAGTGCCCGGTTTTCAAACACAGATTACACTATTGATCCATCAGCAGCCTTAGACCCCATTAATTTTTATACCTCTGAAAAACTACTGCTTAGCGGAATAGGAATTAATACCCGTCAATTTATACAGGATCGTTATATTTTTAAAAATGGGCAGATAGAAGATATACCTGTAGGACGGATTTACGGTATAACCGGTGGTTATCAATATAAAAACAAGCAGTGGCGAAGGTATCTGGGGGCACAGATTTCTTTTGGAAACTACCATTCATGGGGTTTTTTAAGTACAAATTTTGAAATAGGCAGTTATTTTGAAAAATCCAAAACTGAACAAACCACTATAGCGTTTCAGGCCAATTATTTTACCAATCTTTTAGAAATTGGCAAATGGAAAATCAGGCAATTTATAAAACCTCAGGTAATCATCGGTGTCAACCGACAAAATAGCTTAGGTGATTTACTAACAATTAATGAAAGTTATGGAATTCAGGGATTCAATAGTCCGGTATACGGTACGCAGAAAATGCTGTTAACGCTCCAGACTCAATCGTATGCTCCCAGAGAAATATGGGGTTTCAGACTCAATCCTTACATCAACTACAGTTTAGCAATGATAGGCAATAAAAACAATCCAATGCAAAAGAATCAGACCTATTCTAAAATTGGAATTGGAATTCTTATTAGCAATGATTATTTAGTCTTTAGTTCCTTTCAGCTTTCCTTGTCTTATTATCCAAAAATTCCGTTTCAGGGCAATAGTATTTTTAAAACGAATGCTTTTGAAACTACAGATTTTGGATTCCAGAATTTTGAATTAGAGCAGCCTGAAATTATTCCATTTAAATAAAAATTATTCCATGCTTTCTAAAAAATATTAAGTATATTTATACAAAGAATCTGATTTTAAATTAAACCTTTTTACGTATGAAAAAACTAAGCTTTTATTTGATGGTCATGATACTATCATTAGTAGTGCTGCCAACGGGCACTTATGCGGCAGAAAAAAATCCAACAGAAACTCCTAAAGAAATTCCTGCCGAAGTCCAGACAATGCTTAACCGACTCGAAGAAATCAAAGAAATGGATAAATCAGACTTATCTTCTTCTGAAAAAAAAGAGCTGCGCACCGAAGTTAAAACCATTAAGAAAAATTTAAAAGCTACGGGACATGGTATTTATTTGTCTGTGGGTGCAATTATTATAATTATTCTTTTATTGATTTTATTACTTTAAAAATCAATAAAATAGCTTAAAAAATCGGCTCATTTTTTTTTAATGAGCCGATTTTTTTTAGAAACAATTAAATTTTAAATTCTTTTTTTGGCACAATAATTGGCTTTGGACAAATAACAGCGAATTTTAAAAACACATTAAAAGAATAGAAATCATGAGAACATTAAAATTATTAGTTGCAGCTATTGTATTATTAACAGCTACAACAACAACTCAGGCTCAGGTATCCGTAAATGTAAACATAGGTACGCCACCTGCCTGGGGACCAGCCGGATATTCAAATATTGATTATTACTATCTTCCTGATATCCAAAGTTATTATGACATTCGCCTTTCTCAGTTTATTTATTTTGGAAATGGAAAATGGATACGTTCAAGAAACCTGCCTAAACAATATCGTAATTATGACTTATACAATGGTTACAAAGTTGTACTGCATGATTATCATGGAAAATCTCCTTATGTTTATTATCAAACTCATAAAACAAAATATTACAAAGGATATAAAGGCAAACCACAAAAAACAATTGGTTATAAAACCAATGATAAACGTGACTATAAACACAATCCGGGAAACCACAAGTCCAATCGTGGGAATGGAAAAGGAAATGGTAACGGAAAACATTAATTTTTTCAAACATCTAAATACTAAAGAAACGCGATTTGCGTTTCTTTTTTTTTATAATTCCCAAATATTAAAAATAAGTTAATACAAGCTAACATTGACCTGAAATTTAAAATTAAACGATAAATAACATTTTTTTAAATAAAGAGTACTTTCCCTGATTTTCCCTGACCTAAAGAAAGCATATTACCTATCACAACCGTTTAGAAGCAATATTTAAAATCAGAAGTATTCCTTTTTTTTAAGCCGCAAAAGAGTTAATAAAAAGTTAACAAAACAGCTTTTGGCACGCTAATTGGATTTAGTTAAACAGAAGAAAAAAAATATAAACCCCAAAATAACTTTAAAATATAGAAATCATGAAAACATTAAAATTAATTACAGCAGCTATGTTTTTATTTGCCGCAAGTACATCTCAGGCACAAGTTTCCATTAATGTAAATGTAGGCACACCAGTAGTAGTTAGACCAGCTTGGGTTCCTCACAATCATGTGGGTATTGATTATTATTACATCCCAGAGATTCAGTCTTACTATGATGTAAACGCTTCAATGTACGTTTATTTAAACCGGGGAAACTGGGTACGTACAAGATATGTTCCTGTAGCTTACAGAAATTATGATTTAAGTCGTGCACACAGAGTTGCTTTAAGAGGATACCACGGAATCCGTCCTTATTCGCATTTCACTAATCACAAAGTAAAACATTATAATACCAGATATACTGATGGACGCCGTTACAGTAAGAATCATTACTACGCTGATAACCGTAAATCAAACAGCAAACATTATAAAAACAATAATCACGGACATAGAAAACACTAAAGTTCTGTATATAAAAAAGGCGAATTTCTAATGGAATTCGCCTTTTTACTTTGTATTTATTTATGTACAAAAGGCATTTCATTCCATAAAAATAATTACTACATTTGAACTTATTGCAATAAAATCGAACCAAAATGCTCAATAACAAGCAGCTATTTATTTTTATATCCTTTTTTATATTTCAATTTTCATCAGCACAAAAACCGCAAAAATGGAATGCTGTCGAAATTTACAACCAAATCCAAAAATTAAATTTTCTGGGAAGTGTGCTGTATATTGCTGCACATCCTGACGATGAAAATACCCGGCTTATTTCCTATTTGTCAAATGAAAAAAAAGCAAGAACCGCCTATTTGTCGCTAACCCGTGGTGATGGAGGCCAGAACTTAATTGGTTCTGAATTAAGAGAATTACTGGGTGTAATTAGAACTCAGGAGCTCATCGAAGCGCGAAAAACTGATGGTGGAGAACAGTTTTTCTCCCGTGCCAATGATTTTGGTTTTTCAAAAAATCCTGATGAAACATTTGGAATCTGGGACAGAGAAAAAGTATTGGCGGATGTAGTCTGGACTATCCGAAAATTTCGCCCTGATGTCATCATCAACCGTTTTGACCACCGCTCACCGGGAACAACACATGGACATCATACGGCATCAGCAATTTTGAGTGTAGAGAGTTTTGATCTCAGCAACAATCCTAAAAATTTTCCTGATCAGTTAAAGTATTATGGTCCATGGCAGGCCAAGCGTCTTTTTTTCAATCCTTCCGTTTGGTTTTATGGCAATCAGGAAAAATTTGATGCCGCCGATAAATCTAATTTTATGGCTATTGAAACAGGAGTTTACTATGCAGGATTAGGAAAATCAAATCAGGAAATTGCTGCATTAAGCAGAAGCAGCCATAGATCACAGGGTTTTGGAAGTACAGGCTCCAGAGGAAAAGAACCGGAATATTTAGAACTTATTAAAGGGAAAAAAGTAAACGATAAAACGAATCTTTTTGACGGTATTGATACCAGTTGGAATCGTGTGAAAAACGGAAAAGAAATTGGCGAATTACTGGATAAAATTGAAGCTGGTTTCAATTTTTCAGAACCTGCCGCTTCCGTTCCTGATTTGGTTAAGGTTTATACACTGATTTATAATTTAGATGACAATCACTGGAAGCCAATAAAACTGACTGAAATAACAAACATTATTACTGCCTGTTCCGGATTGTACCTTGAAGCAGTTTCTAATGTACAGCAAACAACTCCCGGAAGCACTGTTAAAGTAAAAATCGAAGCCATTAACAGAAGTACTACTCCAATAGAACTGAGTAGTATTACCACATTACCCTTTCAGAAAAACACTATTCTAAATAAGATCCTGTATAATAATGATTTAGAAAACTTCTATATCGATTTAGAAGTTCCTGAAAATATTGAATACACACAGCCTTACTGGCTGAAAGAAAAAGGAACAACAGGAATGTATCAGGTTTCCGAACAAAAAAACATTGGCATTCCTGATATCATCAGAGAAGTAAAATTACTTTTTACTTTAAAAATAAACGAAATCAGGATTCCCGTTGAACGTACTGTTGTTTATAAATATAATGATAAAGTTAAAGGCGAAATGTACAATTATCTTGATATCATTCCGGAAGTAAGTACCCGTATTGCAGATCAGGTTTCATTTTTTAATGATGGAAAAACAAAAAAAATAGCAGTTCATATAAAAGCCGGAAAAGATAATATTGATGGAAATGTTCAATTAGAAGCAGCTCCGGACTGGAATGTGGAACCCCAGTCTTTTTCTTTTAATCTGGAAAAAAAAGGCTTTGAAAAAACCTTTCATTTTGATGTTACACCTCCGGAAATCCCTTCCGAAATCATAGCCCAAAGTGTTGTTATTCTTGATTCTAAAAAAATGGATCAGGAACAAATCATCATTGATTATGATCACATCTCAAAACAGCAGGTTTTATTGACAGCTGAATCTAAATTTAAAAAACTGGATTTAAAAATCAATAATGAACGAATTGGATACATAATGGGTGCCGGTGATGACGTTGCAAAATGTCTTAGTCAAATGGGATACTCCGTTACATTGTTAAGCATTGATGATATTAACTCCAGAAATTTAAATAATTTTGATGTCATTATTACCGGAATCCGGACTTACAATGTACTTCCTTCGATAAAAAACAGACAACATTTATTACTTGAATTTGTAAAAAAAGGAAAAACTCTAATCGTACAATACAATACACCTGATAAAAATATACCTGGCAATATAGCCCCCTATCCCCTATCTATTTCTAATGACAGAGTTACGGATGAGAATGCAGCTATCCAATTTTTAGTACCAGATCATCCTGTTCTGAATTATCCCAATAAAATAACAGCAAAAGATTTTCAAGGCTGGACTCAGGAGCAGGGTTTGTATTATCCCAATGAATTTGATGCTGCTTTTACTCCTATATTGTCTTCGCATGACCAAGGAGAGACCGACAAAAAGGGAGCTTTATTAATAGCCAACTATGGAAAAGGACACTATATTTATACTGGTTTAAGTTTGTTCAGAGAGCTACCAATGGGAGTTTCAGGTGCGTACCGTCTGCTGGCTAATATGATTTCATTAAAAACAAATGAAGACATAACAGAAACACCAGAATAAGAAGCGAGAATAACTATATATTTTGAATCAATCTAAAACAATAAAATGGGATTAAAAAAAGAAAAAAACTGGAAAACAAATTATACCTGGGTATTAATTGCAAACGCTATTTATATTCTGTTTTTTTACTTAATAATGAAATTATACTCTTAAAGCCATGCAATTATTCGACTGGATTGTACTTGTTATCACCTTATTATTTATTGTAATTTATGGTGCCTGGAAAACTAAAGGAAGCAAAAATGTAGAGGATTTCATACTGGGAAGCAATGAAACCCCCTGGCATATGGTAGGACTTTCGGTTATGGCTACACAGGCAAGTGCTATTACGTTTCTTTCTACACCGGGTCAGGCTTATCATGACGGAATGGGTTTTGTTCAATTTTATTTTGGACTGCCTATAGCAATGATTGTAATTTGTCTGACTTTCATCCCTATCTACCATAAATACAAAGTTTTTACCGCTTATGAATATTTAGAAAAACGTTTTGACATAAAAACACGTTCGCTGGCGGCGATTCTTTTTTTATTTCAAAGAGGTTTGGGAACAGGATTAACTATTTATGCTCCCGCCATTATTTTGTCGGCATTACTGGGTTGGAATCTGACTTATATGAATATTGTAATAGGGATTCTGGTAATTATTTACACTGTTACCGGAGGAACTAAAGCGGTAAATGTAACTCAAAAACAGCAGATGTTTGTGATTATGTCCGGAATGTTTATCACTTTCTTTCTTATTCTTCGTTTCTTACCCAATGACATGACTTTTAGTAATGCCTTACACATTGCCGGGGCAAATGGCAAAATGAATATTGTAGATTTTTCTACTGACCCGGAAGAAAAATATACTTTTTGGAGTGGAATCACCGGTGGTTTTTTTTTAGCGCTGGCCTATTTTGGAACTGATCAGTCACAGGTAGGAAGGTACTTATCCGGAAAATCAGTACGGGAAAGTCAAATGGGATTAATCATGAATGGTTTATTAAAAGTCCCTATGCAGTTTTTTATTTTACTAACAGGAGTTATGGTTTTCGTTTTCTTCCAATTCAATCCTGTGCCTTTAAATTTTAATCCTAACAATAAAATAACCGTTGAAAAATCGCAATACAAAGAGGAATACCACACTTTAGAAAAAGATTTGGAAACCCTTTCCGAAGACAAAAAGGTAATCAATCTTTTATACATCGATCAATTGAATCAGGATTATGACAATCCTATCCTGAGAAAAGAATTAGTTGCCATTTCGACCAAAGAAAAAGACTTAAGAGATCACGCTAAAGAACTCATCCATCAGGCAGATAGTGGCAGTGAAACAAACGATAAAGATTATGTATTCTTCCATTTTATTCTCCATTATTTACCAAAAGGATTAATCGGGCTATTGCTGGCTGTAATTATTTCTGCAGCGATGTCTTCTACCGCTTCCGGACTTAATGCCCTTGCTTCTACAACAGCTATCGATATTTACAAGCGAAATTTAAAAGAGCCGAAAACCGAAAAACATTATTTGAATGCTACTAAATTCTTTACTCTTTTTTGGGGAATTATAGCTATCCTTTTTGCTTGTATAGGCACGCTTTTTGAAAATTTAATCCAATTGGTAAACATTATCGGCTCTATCTTTTACGGTACTGTTTTAGGAATATTTCTGGTAGGCTTTTATTTTAAGTTTGTCAAAGCCAAAGCCATTTTCTATAGTGCATTTATTACTCAGTTGACTATTTTGATTATTTACTATTTCGCCATTTTCATCTATCCTAGTGGCGAAGAAAAACTGGGTTATCTATGGCTGAATTTTATTGGAGCAATGATGACTATTTTACTGTCTTCGCTATTAGAAGTCACTATATTTAAGAAAGTAAAAACATTAGAGTAAAAAAAATCCGTTTGCATAAGAAATGCAAACGGATTTTTAAATTTATACAAAAACAGATTTTTTATCTGCTCCATTCTTCAATACTGGCTTTATTCATCTCTACATATTCTTTATTTCCGGCTGCTTCCGAGGCAGAAATAGACCATTTGGCTGTTTCTATTGCGCCTTTTTTATCTCCTTGTTTCGCCTGAATTAAAGATTTTAATCTCAAGTAGTAAAACGGAACATTTTTAGACATTTCTACAGCTTTGTCAATATATTCTCTTCCTTTATCGATATCACTATTGGACTGATAGTAATATTGAGCAGCAGTATAAAATTCTTCCGGTGCTGGTCCGGCTAATGTTTTTTCGATACTGGCTATAGCTAATTTCTTTGTAGGAACTTCAAATTTTAAAGACACATAAGAGTTCTCCCATGAAATATCTAAAGTAGCTGCACTACTCTCTAAGTTATTAATTGCTAATGTAAAAGTTTCTACCGGTTTTGGTAAAGCTTCTTCCTTTACGGTTGTTTTCAATGCCACTTTAGATTCGTCAAACTCTTTTGGGGTTCCCCAGTTATCAGTCTTTGTATAAAACACAACTTCCCAACTTTGGATATTCGGAATGGTATACAAAGCATATTTTCCTTTTTTCAGCGTTTTACCATTAATGACAACATCATCACTAAAAGAAATTGTAGAATTATCATTGGCGCCCGTTCTCCACAACTGACCAAAAGGTACTAAATTTCCATAAACAGCTCTTCCTCTTGCAGATGGACGGGAATACACAATTTCAACATCAGTCAGACCTACAACCTGCTTTACAATAGCTTTTGGACTTGTCTCAGGAATTCTGACCTGAGCTTCAACGGCAAAATGAGATATAATAAGTGATAAAATAATAACTATTTTTTTCATAATCTGAATATTTTTTAAGCATTTAAATTTACAATTTCTTCTGTATTATGCTGTTAATAATTGCATAATTTAGAATCCATATCTTTAATTAAAACATAATTCAATTCATCAAAATGATTTATCACATGGTCTGCAATTGATAAATCCTGATTCTTTGAATGCGCACTGTTGTATCCTATACACAAAATCCCTGCCGCTTTTGAAGCTATAAGTCCATTTGTGCTGTCTTCTATTACAACACATTCCTCTTTTGGTGCAACGGATAAACTGGCAGCATGCTCAAAAATTGCCGGATGTGGTTTTGATTGTGGAAAGTCTTCCCCGCTTACTTTATGTGTAAAATACTGGTGTAATTCAAAGCGGTCAAAGACACGTTCAATAGTAACTTTGGATGCCGAAGAAGCTAAAATTAACTGTACTTTATTTTGATACAGCTCAACTATTAAATTTCGAACACCATCCAGTAATTCTAAATCTTTTTTAGTATCAAAAGCATCATTAAAAATGCTGCGTTTTCTTTGAATCAAATCTTCAACTTCCTGATCTAAATTAAAAATATCTTTTATTTTTTGAAAAGTATTCCGGGTAGAATTCCCTGTAAAAGAAGTGTATAATTCTTCGCTTACTTCAATATTTAGTTCTTCAAATTGTTTATAATAGGAATAACGATGTACGGGTTCCGTATCTACGATTACTCCGTCCATGTCAAAAATTACTGTTTGTATCATTTTGTTTTTTTTAGTTGCTAAGATTCTTAGTATCTTTTTTTACTCTTTTTTAATAATATAACGAATCACCGTTTCGGCAGCGTATAAACCAAATAATCCCGGCATATAACTATTGGTACCGTAAAACGATTTTTTAAAGTTAGAACCATCCGTTAATTTTAAACTGCCTTCATCCTGAATTTCTGAAGAAAAAACTACTTTCAATTTATTTATTTTCATCTTTTTCAGTCGCTTTCTAATTGCTTTTGAAAAATAACAGTTGATGGTTTTTCCAATGTCGGCTACTTTTACTTTTGAAGCTTCCATCTTTCCTCCTGCTCCCATACTGGAAATGATTTTCACTCTTTTGCGTTTAGCAGCAACAATCAGATTAATTTTAGGCGTAATGCTGTCAATACAATCCAAAACGTAATCAAATTGAGAATCGACAATTTCGAAAGCACGTTCCGGAGAAAGAAATTCCTGTACACGGGTTAATTTTAATTCCGGGTTAATATCCATCAATCTATCACCTACAACGGTAATTTTGGGCTGCCCCACGGTAGAATGCAATGCCGGTAATTGTCTGTTAATATTAGTTATATCCACCACATCACCATCTACAATTGTCATTTTTCCTACTCCTGCTCTTGCAAGAAATTCTGCTGCAAAAGAACCTACACCACCCAAACCTACTACAAGTACATGGGCATTTTGCAGTTTTTCTAATCCTTCTTTTCTAAATAACAATTCAGCTCTTTCAGTCCATTCAGCCATAATTTAAAGTGTATTCGTTTATTTGGTAATTTGTTTGTTGGTAAAAACAGCATCAAAATTATTCGAAATAATTTGTTGTAATTCTGCTACTGTTATCTTTTTATATTTTGCTGCCAAAGCATAGATTTCCTGAATTCCTTCTTCAATCATATCGGTTTCTAAAAAAAATCTACTATCCGGGGTAAGTATAAAAACAGATTCCAATTCGGGATTTTGCAATAAATTTTTACCAAAAGAAAGATAAAAACCATTGTCTAAAAGTTGTTTTGCCAATTGTTCTTTTTTAGAAAAACCATGAATCACAACGGGAACTGTAAGTTTTAATTTCTTTTTTAATTCTACCAATTCCTGAAAAGCATGCACACAATGAATTACAATTGCTTTCTGATGTTTTTCTGCCAATATAAATTGTCTTTCTAAAACTTCTAATTGAATTTCAAAAGGAGTTTCGCTGCGTTTGTCTAAACCACATTCGCCTATTGCTAAACATTCAGGCAAACTTATTTTTTGTCCAATAATTTCAAAATCACTTTCTAATCGGTTTTCATCAATAAACAACGGATGAATCCCAATGGAATATTGGGGTAAATCAGCATCAAATTCCTGTGGATACTGATTGACTAATTCTAATATATCTTCCTGATGGGTATAAACGTGGGTATGTAAATTAAAGTACTGCATTAGTCATGAAATTTTTTAACACCGGCACGAATAGCCACTTTTAAATCATTTTCTAATGGCACTCGCGGGCAGGAATATCGATAACTATAAGCACAATACGGATTGTATGACCTGTTAAAATCGATAGCTATTGTATTTCCTTTGGGAATTTTTAAATCTATATATTTACCTCCTACATAACTTTCTTTCCCAGTAGTTTCATCAAAGAAAGGCAAAAACAAATCGTCCTTATATTTAGGATTTTTAATAGTTTCCAGACTCTGATACACATTCAACTTGCATTTTTTCCCATCAATTTCAAAATATAGTTCTCCGTATTTCTTAAAAAGCGGGAGTCTGCTGGTTGAAGTTACCATTTTAAAAGGCTTCTCTTTAGGCGTTCTCACCAATTTAGCCACTACAAAATACTTTTCGTTTAAAGGATAAAAATCCAGAGATTTAAAAACTGCTAAATCTTCCGCTTCTAACGGACTTGTTTTTGAATCAGCATATTCTTTATTTAATTCTTCCTGATATTTTTTGGCCTCAGTCCTATCAAATTGCTCCTGGCTAAAGCCAAAAATACTTTGCAACAAAATAAATGCCATTAGAATACACCTCATCTTCAAATTTTTATGCAAAAATAGCTTAAAAGTTAGAAAGCCACAAAGTCTGAAACAGATAAAATGAAATATACAACAAGCTTTAAAACTAAAATTTTAGTTAAATAACTACAAAAACAGTTGTCAAACTAAAAATATAGTTATATAATTGTATTCAAATTAAATCACTATGGAAAAGCTAACTAACAAAGAAGAAGAAATCATGCAAATATTATGGAAGCTGGAAAAAGCTTTTGTAAAAGAAGTCATGTCCGAAATTAAAAACGAAAAGCCGCACTATAACACGCTTTCTACTATTATTAGAAATCTGGAAGAAAAAGGATATGTGTCGTATAATGCTTTTGGCAAAACGCATCAGTACTTCCCTATTGTGAAAATGGAAGACTATCGCAAAAAGTTTATGAACACTGCTATCGAAACTTATTTTAATAGTTCGTATAAAAACATGGTTTCCTTTTTTGCGAAAGAAGAAAAAATATCAGCTGATGAATTAAGAGAAATTTTATCCATGATTGAGAAAAAAGAATAACTATGGAAAATTTATTCCTTTACTTCATCAAAGCAAGTGGCTTAATTGGGCTATTTTATTTAGCCTACATGCTACTTTTAAGAAAAGAAACTTTCTTTACCGCCAACAGATGGTTTTTACTTTCGGGATTATTCACCTCAGCACTACTTCCACTTTACTTTATCACTAAAATAATTTGGATAGAACCAACAACAGATTCATTCGATTGGTCTAATATTCCTTTGACCGCAAATACAACTGCTATCCAAAATACAACTATAACTGCTATCCAAAAGAACACTTTTGAAATGAATTGGCAAATTATTTTTGGAATTGTTTATTCGATTGGAATTTTGGTTTTCTTGATAAAATTCATCTTTGACTTTTATAGTTTATCTAAAATTTTGAAAGGAAAAAGCATCCAACATCATAACGATTTTAAATTCATTGATGTAACCGAAAATATTGCTCCTTTCTCCTACTTTAAATCTATTGTTTACAATTCCGATTTATACACCCCAATAGAATTAGAAAACATTTTAGAACATGAAAAAGTACACAGCAGCCAGCATCACAGTGTTGACGTATTAGCAGCGCGAATGTTTTGTATTGCTTTTTGGTTCAATCCATTGATTTGGTTGTATAAAAAAGCTATGGTTCAAAACCTGGAATTCATTGCCGATAATGAAGCATCAAAAAATATTTTCGATAAAAAAAACTATCAATTAACCTTATTAAAAATAACCACACAGGAAAATTGTGTTGCCATTAGTAATCATTTTTATCAATCCTTAATCAAAAAACGAATTATTATGTTGAACAAAAATCAATCAAACAAAATGAATTCTTGGAAGTTTGCCGCTGTACTTCCATTATTGGGAGTATTTTTATTTCTATTTCAAGTAAAAGTAGTAGCAGAAGAAAAAGTGACTTCAACTGAAAAAAAAGAACCTCAATCCGCCAAGGTCGAAACAAAAATAGTTGAAAGTAAAAATGATTCAGACACATTATCAAAAGAGAAAGAAATTGGTACAACTGTAAAAAAAGACATTGAAAAGACAGATGTAAGCAGAATTGAAAGTACTATTAATACAACTACAAAAAGAGAAAAACCAATTGCATCCTATCTTAAAGATTATTACATAGATGGTGCAAAGTCAACTTATAAAGAATATGGGAAATTAGATTTAAACAACATTGAAGTTGAGGCAAAACCTTTTGAAAAACGAGTTAAAGTCACTACAATAAAAACAGGAACTCAAAAATCAACTATTAATACTGAAGAAGATAAAAAACAAGGCAAAAATAGTACTCTAATTACTATCGATGATGGTACTCCCCCTTTTTATTATGATTATGACAAAGCACTAGTCATACTTGATGGAAAAGAGAGTGACTATAACACTGTACTACAAAATAAAGACAAGGAATTAAAATTTGTATATGCTACCTACTTTAAATATACTCCAGATGAAAACAAAAGAATTGTCTTAGCTCAATTCGGTGAAAAAGCCAGAAACGGAGTTTTCATAATAGAAACAAACTCCTATCAAAAAAAATAATCCTCCAGAACTCTTAAAAAGAGGATTCCTAAGACAGTACCCTTAAAAAAACGAAGAAAAATAATTTTCAAATTAAAAAACAGCATGGAAACACATTTCATTTACTTCATCAAAGCAAGTGGCTTAATTGGATTGTTTTTCCTGGCCTATGTGATACTACTGCGCAAAGAAACATTCTTTACCGCAAACAGATGGTTTTTACTTTCGGGATTAATTACATCAACGATTCTTCCTAATATTCTTTATTACCCAAATAATTTGGGTAGAACCAACAACAAATTCATTTGATTGGTCTAATATTCCAACAACGACCATTGAAAACAATACCGAAGAAGTCATTAACTGGTGCGCAATCGCTGGCTATGTTTATATCTTAGTAATTATTCTTTTATTCCTAAAACTACTCTTTGATTTTTATAGTTTATCCAAAGTATTTAAAGGAAAGACAATTAAACAACAAGGAAAATTCAAACTTATCGACGTAACCGAAAATATCGCTCCTTTTTCCTTTTTTAAAGCTATTGTCTACAATTCGGCTTTATATACATCAACAGAATTGGAAAATATTTTAGAACATGAAAAAGTACACAGCAGCCAGAATCACAGCGTTGACGTATTAGTAGCGCGAATGTTTTGTATTGCTTTTTGGTTCAATCCGTTGATTTGGTTGTATAAAAAAGTCATGGTTCAAAACTTAGAGTTTATTGCTGATAGGGAAGCTTCTAAAAACATATCTGACAAAAAAGCCTATCAATTAACTCTTTTAAAAATAACCAGACAGGAAAATTGTGTTTCCATTACCAATCATTTCTATCAATCCTTAATCAAAAAACGAATTATTATGTTGAACCAAAACCAATCTAAAAAATGGAATTCCTGGAAGTACATAACTGTATTTCCTGCGCTAATTGCCTTTGTGTTTTTATTTCAAATTAAAATTGTGGCACAGGAGAAAGAAGTTCCAAAACAAGAAAAAGAAACCAAATCAGAATCTGATGATTTAAAACCTTCTAAAATTGAAAAAGATTTAAAAACTTTATCAGAAAACAAAGAAATAATCATCAATGGTGAAAAATCAAATCAGGAAGAATTGGATAAATTGAATCCTGACAATATTGAAAAAATAGATGTTGCTACAATTTCGGGTAAAAAGACGATTCTGGTAACTACAAAAACAAACAAAGAAAATAAAGATATCTCTCCAAAACCTTATGATGTAGTTTATATAGATGGAGAAAAAATTAGTCAATCAGAATTAGAAAACAACTTTGTATTTAGAAATGTAAAAGATGTAAAAATTGTTGAGGGTAAGAAAAACAAAACCTATTACATTACCACCACTAATTCTTCACAAAACATAGAGAATCATAAGTTTGAATTTATAATTACCAAAAATACTTCTGACGAAGAAATTAAGGAAAAACGCGAACAGATAAAAAACTTACATGACATTGATTTAACTTTTTTTAATATAAAAAGAAACAGCAATGGAGAAATCACAAATATAGAAAGTACGAATGATGTCTTTCCTAGATCCTATAAACAATCTAACAACCCTATCGAACCATTTAAATTTTTTTATGAGAAAAAGACCAACGGAGGATTTACATCAGGATACGAAACACTCAGTAATTCTATAAGTCGTATAATAGATGACAAACGAATTGATTACAAAAAAGCAGTTATTTTAATTGATGGAGAACAGAGCGATTATCAAACTTTAGAAAAATTAAATCCAAAAGATATTAAACAGGTAATCACAAAAGACATTAATAGTAGATGGCCAGAAAACAAAAAATATTTTGAACTATATGGAGAGAAAGCTTTATATGGAATTCTAATAGCAGTAGAAACTAAGAATTATTTGACAGATATATCAATTAGGTTTTAAGGTCTTGTTTCACTACTATAAAACGAAAATTATCTAAAGACAGTCTATCTCCAAAAACATTTTAAAAAATTAAAAAAAGACGGTTCACATCACGAAACCGTCTTTTTTGTATCTTTGAGAAAACCCTGAAGTTATGTTCAAAATTTTAGCCAAAATCAACAAACTACTTTTACCCAGTTTTACAAAACAGGGACTGGATTTATCAAAAGCCAAAAAGTGGCAGCTGGCTATCATTGGATATCGCTATTATGTTACTTCAAGAGCAGTAGACTAATACGTTACAGCCGCAAAAATATTGTAACCATTTAATTTTTCGCGACCGTTCAAAAAAGTCAATTCCATCAGGAAATTGAACTGTACAATTTCGCCACCTAATTTCTCTACCAGGTCGCAAACCGCTTTAGCCGTTCCTCCTGTGGCTAAAACATCATCGTGAATCAATACTTTATCTCCTTTTTGAATAGCATCTTTATGAATTTCTAAGGTGTCAGTCCCGTATTCTAAATCATAAGATACCGAAACCGTATCATAAGGCAGTTTCCCATGTTTACGTACAGGAATAAAACCGGCATTTAGTTCCTGTGCCAGCAATATTCCAAATAAAAACCCCCTACTTTCAGCACCAACCACTTTATTAATTTTTTGTCCTTTTAAGGATGCTGCTAAAGTTTTTAAACATTCCTGAGTTGCCTGAGCATCATTCAATAGCGGAGTGATATCTTTAAAAAGAATTCCTTCTTTTGGAAAACCCTGAATATCACGGATATAATTTTCTAACTGCATTTTTTTTAGTATTTATTGAAATTTATGCTTGCAAGTTACACATTTATCCCTATATTTGCACCCGCAATCACGTATACAAAACGTCTGCAAAAGGCCTCGTGGCGCAACTGAATAGCGCATCTGATTACGGCTCAGAAGGTTACTGGTTTGAATCCAGTCGAGGTCACAAAACCCTGATATTTTTATCAGGGTTTTTTTATGCCTGATTGTGACTTTTACCCCTTTAATACCATATTAAAATTCTATAAGATTTTATAAATTAGTTGTAAAAATAAAATCAGTTCTTATCCTTATATTTATTTCTTAATAAAATAACTGCATCATGATAGAATTGATAAAAACGGTACCAAACACTATTGCTGCATTTAGAATCACCGGAGAAGTTTGTCAGGAAGACTATAAGGCTATCGTTATACCGGAAGTAGAAAACCTAATCAAACAGATTAATTACATTAATTTGCTATTGGTTTTAGAGACCGACTTAGAGAATTTCGCAACATGTGCCTGGGCACAGGATGCAATGCTGGGTTTACAAAATATGGGCAGATGGAACAGAGGTGCTATTGTTACTAACTCAGAAACAATAATTACTTTCACAAACGGATTCTGTAATCTGGTTTCCGGTGAATTTAAAGGCTTTAAAAAGGAAGAATACGATCATGCAGTACTTTGGGTTTCAGAAGAATTACTCTTAAACGAGTGAAATTAATCCTATTATTTATTAATTATCTTTTTTTTGTTTGTCAAACTGATCTAATTCTTCAATAATCACCGAAGCAGCCATATCTATCGTCTGATTTACAATATCTTCTGCATTTCCTTTAAATTGACATCGTTTCGATATTTGTTTATGAGGAAAAATAAAATACAAAAAAATAGTTCCCACAGGTTTTTCCGGGGTCTCACTACCACCGGAAGTACTAAGCCCGGTTATAGCAACACAAATATCAGAAGGTACTGTTCTGCAAAAGTTCTGTGCCATTGCTTCTGTTACTTCGGCCGATTCAGGAGTAAATTTCTCTAACAAATAGTGCGGAACAGCCAGTAAATCTTCTTTCATTCCCCCATCATAACAAACCAATCCACCAATAAGTATCTTACCTGATTGTGGAACTCTGGAGAACTCATAGCACATCTTCCCTGCCGACATACTTTCTACAAATGCTATACTCCAATTTCTTTTTACAAGTGCATTACTGCATTCTATAACTTTTTGAGATATCATTTTTTTAGAATTATTTGTGAATAACAACTGAAACCTATTTGATGTCATTTTTTATTAAATGTCTTATACAAAAATAAGACGCTATAAGTACTGCTGTTTTATATAATTATAGCTAACACTTATAAATACTCAAGTTGTATTTCTTTAATTCACTTATAATCCAATAATTAGCATCTTAGAATTATATAATGATTGACTTTAATTGTATAAGTTGTAAGCAAGGTGAAATTGTAATTTTGAAGATAATCAATTATACATTTAGTAATTGACACAGAAAATTCCCCAAATAAACAATTAACAATACTTAAAATCAATACCATGGAAGATGACAAAAAACGGGAAGACAAACCTGCCAACTATACCGACAGCGACTTAAATTCTAACAAACAGCAATTTGAAGAATTTAGCAACAATCAGCCAAATTTCAATGCGGACAGCAATCCAAATACACTCGCCAACAGAGATAACAAAATGCTTGAGAATTCTGAATTTAACGAAACAAACCATACTTTCAATCCTGATAATACTGAATTGGACGAAGAAATAAACCCTGAAAAGATTGATGAATTTGAAGAATTTGGCGATGAAAAAGAAGATGACATAGCGGATCCTGATTTTAATGAAGAAGAAGACACAGATAATTTAAGCGAATCAGGATATGATGCTGATCTTGGAGTTCAAAAGCGTGATGATTCAAGATTAAAATAAAATTAAAAAAAAGACAACAAACAATATAAAAACTAAAAAGTAATAATTATGGAATCAGGCAAAGTAGTAGGTGCATTACTAACAGGAGTAGCTGTAGGCGCGGTTTTAGGAGCTTTACTAACTTCTGAAAAAGGAAAAGATTTAATAAAAAAAATTGTAGAACTGGAATCTGATGGCTTTAACACCATAAAAGATCTCATCAGTGAATTTACAGGAAATGTTTCTGATTCAGATACATCCCACACATCTAATCCTCCTTTATAAATTTTTTCACATACACAGACATTGTAAATAAATTATTTGCAAAAAAAAAATTAAAATTATGGAAACAAGAACACAATCTTCAGCGTCAATGAAAGCGCATAAACCAATGATTAAAAATAATGTTTCAACTCTGGAACGTATAATAATGGTTACCAGCGGTGCTTACCTCCTATATAACGGTCTTGCACAAAAAGAAAAAAACCTGACAAAAAGCAGCCTTGGAGGCAGTATGTTGCTAAGAGGAATTAGTGGCTACTGTCCGGTTTATGATGCAGTAGATCATTTAAAAAATGGCAAAGCTCATAATGTTAATATCCGATTGAGCAGCACTATCAATAAACCCGTTAGTGAAGTATATGCGTTTTGGAGAAATTTAGAGAATCTACCTAAATTCATGAATCATTTAGAATCTGTTAAAACTATTAATTCCACTATTTCTGAATGGACTGCTAAAGGTCCGGCAGGAATTGGTTCGCTAAGCTGGAAAGCCGAAATAATCAAAGATGAAAAAGAAAAGCTTTTAAGTTGGCATTCCTTACATGACGCCTCAATTGAGAATGCGGGAAAAGTGGTTTTTAAGCCTAAAGGCAAAGGAACAGAACTGGATATTACTATTTCTTATCATGCTCCTCTTGGTATAGCAGGCGAAAAAGCAGCCAGACTTTTAAATCCGTTTTTTGAGAAAATGGTACGTGATGATGTTCAGAATTTAAAATGTTATTTGGAATCCGGGCATAATTAATTAACATACTTTTTCAATTGTAAACAGAAAACCTGCCATGAGCAGGTTTTTTTATTATAAATAATTATTATTTACAGAGCAATAACAAAAAACTATACTCTAAATTAAATCATGTTTAATAATTCAAATATTCCTCAAAAACCATAAAATTTCATCAAACCCTTTCTTTTTTAGAAATCTTAAACGGATTATCAGCAAGTATTCTCAACAACTCATGTCCAATACTTCTGTTTGAGCAAATAAATATTGAATAAAAAAGAAAAAGCTGTTGAATATCTCAACAGCTTTCATTTTCATAAAAAATAATTTCTATTTATTTTTCTGCATTTCTTGAATTCTTTTAGCTTCAGTAAGATGAGCAGTTAAAGGACTAATCTGATTAGCAGCCCAGGTTTTAATATCAGCATCATCAGCTTTTTCAGCAATTTTTTCCATTTTATCAATTGCATCCTGATGACCGTCTACCATCATATCAGCAAACTTTTTATCAAAATCTTCAGCTGATTCATCTTTCAGTTTATTGTATTTATCACGACCATCTTCAGTAATTGACGAAGGTAAAGTAATTGCTTTTTTATCCGCTAATGTTTTTGTTTCTTCTAAAGCTTTTTCATGGTCAGTAACCAGCATTTTTCCAAATTTTTTAACGTCCTGACTCATACCTTTTTCCTGAGCCAGCTTTCCAATTTCAATTTCGCATAAATTTATAGCAGCTGCATCTACTAAATGATCAGCATCATCTTCAACATTTTCATTTTGTATGTTGGCTTCATTTTGTTCTTCTGCCACTTCTTTTGGATCTTCTTGTTTTGATTCATTTTTACAAGAATTCAATGTAAATAATGCTAAGGCTGCACCTAAAATAATTTTACTTAATATAATCTTTTTCATAATATTATGTTTTTAAAGTTTAATTCAAAACTACTTTTTTATGCGCTATAACATTTTACAATATTTTTTATAAATTTTATACTATTTGTAGATTGAACTAGATTTTGCGAATGAAAAAAAGATATATACCTTCTAGATTCTTATAAAACCTGAGTCGTTTTATAGACTTGTATAGGAGCAGCCAATAAATTTTCGCTAGCTGTGATAAAATCTTTTAAATAGGACTGCTCATTATGTATATCCAGTCCTGCCTGATCTTTCCATTCTTCCCAAATGATAAATACAGTATCGGTATAATGCAAATCATAACGGATACACGCTGCTTCTTTTCTTGTATTGGCAACAAGATTATGAACCATTTCTTTAACTGTTTCTGTAGTTTCTATTTTGCTTTTTATAATAGCTGTAATTGAAATCATAGTGTTATAATTTTAATATTCTAATAACTAATTTAGTTGATTTAACACTCCTAATAACAGAAGTTAAACCTTATTTTTACCATAAATATCGCTTTAATTATTTAAAAATAAAAACTCATGGAAAAAAGAGCCCATCAATACAAACTTACACTGGAATATTTGAAAGATGCAAAAGGAGAAGCTGTTTCAGAAACCCCTATCGAACTTTTATTTGAAAATCACGATAATATTTTTTCTATTATCGAAAGACAGAAAGACAAAAATTTATTTGGAAATAAACAACAGGCTACCGAATTTGCCATTGGATTAAAACTCTTTAGCGAAGTTATGCTTAAAAACCGAAAAGATCCTTTGTTTGAAGAATTAGGCCCTGCTTTCAGCGTATTTATGAAAAAACTTAAAGGCATTCCCCAAAGCGAATCAGAATAAATAAAAAAGAGTATTAAATCCCGAAGATTCAATACTCTTTTTTAAATTTTGAGAATGATTATTTTATTTAGAATAAGCCACCGCAACTTGTTTACTTGAACCTAAACCTTCAATACCTAATTCTATAACATCCCCTGCTTTTACATAAACAGGATCTGGTTTAATCCCTAAACCAACTCCCGGAGGTGTTCCTGTACTGATGATATCACCAGGAAGTAATGTCATAAACTGACTTAAATAATGTACTAAAAATGGAATTTTAAACACCAGATTAGAAGTGTTACTGTCTTGGAATTTTTTACCATTTACAGTTAGCCACATCGATAAATTATTCACATCGGCAATTTCATCCTGAGTAGCCAAAACAGGCCCCAGAGGTGCAAACGTATCACAACCTTTTCCTTTAGCCCATTGTCCGCCCATCTCAATTTGAAATGCTCTTTCGCTGTAATCATTTAATAAAGCATATCCGGCTACATAATCTAAAGCTTCCGCTTCTTCTACATAACTTGCTTTTTTACCTACTACAAAAGCTAATTCTACTTCCCAATCCGTTTTTTCGCTTCCTTTAGGAATGATTACATTGTCATTTGGTCCACACAAAGAAGTCGTTGATTTGAAGAAAATGATAGGCTCTGTGGGAATTGGAGCACCCGTTTCATGGCAGTGATCTACATAATTTAAACCAATACAAATAATTTTTGAAGGTCTTGCAACCGGAGAACCTAAACGAATATCAGCAGCTACTTCCGGAAAAGAAGTTCCGCTTTCTATAGCTGTTTTTAATTTTTCTAAACCATTATTTTCAAAAAATGATTCGTTATAATCACTCACAATAGAAGAAACATCATATCTTTTTTCTCCAATTAAAATTCCTGGTTTCTCGCTGCCCTCGGCTCCAAAACGTATTAATTTCATTTCTTTATATTTTTTTAAAAGTTACTAAGTTATTGAGTTTTTAAGTTTCTAAGTTCTTTTATCTTATTACTTAATAGCTTAGATTCTTAGCCTTTTCTTAGTTTCCAGCTTAGAAACTGAGCAGCTTAGAATCTTAGCAACTCTTTTTTTAATTATTTAATTTGATAAATCCCCCATCAATCGGATAATCTGATCCGGTAATAAATCCGGCTTCATCACTGGCTAAAAACAAGGCTAAAGTAGCAATTTCTTCCGGTTTTCCCATTCTCCCGATAGGCTGTGATTTTGATAATTTATCAAATATTTCAGCTTCATTGCCCGGATAATTTTTAGCTATAAATCCATCTACAAATGGGGTATGCACACGAGCAGGAGAAATAGAATTGCAACGAATGTTTTCATTAATATAATCCTTAGCAACAGATAAAGTCATCGACATTACCGCGCCTTTAGCAGTTGAATAAGCAAAACGGTCAGGAATACCAACCCACGAAGCAATCGAAGCTAAATTAACAATTGATCCTCCGCCGGATTTACGAAACTGTGGAATAGACGCAAACAAACAGTTGTAAACTCCTTTTACATTCACATCCACAATCCGGTCAAAATCAGCTTCAGGAGTCGTATCTACTTTACCTACATGCGCAATTCCTGCATTATTTACTAAAATATGAATGTTTCCAATTTTTTCAAAAGCAGCAACCACCTCATCGTGTTTAGCAACATTACAGGCGTGAGCAAAAACTTTTCCACCTTCGGCCGCAATTTCTTCAACAGTAGATTGGGCACTTTCGGCGGTTAATTCTAAAATATGAACTTCTGCGCCTTGTTTTGCAAATAAAACAGAGATTGCTTTCCCTATTCCACTACCTCCTCCGGTAATGACTGCTTTTTTATCTTTTAATGAGAACATTTTAATTGTAGTATTTAATTATTAAAAATGAATATCTTATTTTCAAAAGGACAAATTTATGAATAAACCGCTCGTTTTAAGAGATAAAATTGCATTAATTTTATTTTCTGTTGTACATAAAAAACAATTTCTTTTTTTCCAAAGAAACAAATATTACAATTTGCTAATCAACAGATTACACCTTAAAATCGGTTTTAAAATTCAGGAAATAAAGGTACTATCCTATATTACCACATAATAATTCGATTTTATCCTTATCTAATTATTATTTATCTTTGACCACTTATGAAACTTGAAAAAACTAAAATATCATCTTATCTTAATAGTGCCATTTCAGTACTCTCAAGAGAGGAAGCTTTTTTCCAGGCACCTTTCCATTCTCATCCGGAATTGGAATTAGTATATGTCAAAGAAAGTTTTGGCAAACGGATTATAGGAAATTCAGTCAGCAATTTTGAAGCAGGAGATATGGTTTTTCTGGGTTCTGACATACCTCATGTATGGCTGAATGATGAAATTTACTACCATAATCTCAACAAATTAAAAGCTAAATCTATTGTAGTTTATTTCAACAAAGATATTTTTGGACCTGCTTTTTATGAACTGAATGAAGCTAAAAAAATCAATTCCCTGTTTGAAAAAGCTAAAAAAGGCTTATCGGTTACAGGAAAAACAAATCAGCTGATTGCTCAGAAGTTAGAACAATTAGTACTTAAAAAAGATTTCGAAGTTATTATAGGTCTTTTTGAAATTTTATCTGTTCTGTCCGAATCTGCTGATATTGAATTTATAAATCCGGAAAGCTATTTTCCTGCTAATGAGCCTTTTAAAAAAGACCGTCTTAGTGAAGTTTATCAATATATTAAAGAAAATTACAAAAAAGAAATTTCATTAGATGAAGTTGCTCAGATTGCCAGCTTAACTCCTACCTCATTCTGCAGAATGTTTAAGTCTAAGACTAAGAAAAATTTCATTGAATACCTCAACGAAATACGCATTTCAAACGCCTGCAAACATCTTATAGAAAGTGACATGAGCGTTTCGGAAATCGCTTATGAATGCGGTTATAAAACCGTTTCTAATTTCAATAAATTATTCAAAAAGAACACCGGAAATACACCTAAGGAATACAAAAATAAAATAGCGCGTTAAATTTAAATCAAAATTAATTTCCCCAACCCTAAAGGGTGTAATTTTGATGAATTTTCAAGAAATTTTCCAGCCTTTAGGGTTGGGGGAAGAAAATTCAAAAAGTCTCTTACTTAAAACGCATACACTACATTAAAACCACCATAATAATTAACCGGATTTCCGGGATAATAGTAACGGGCCGGAACAGTACCAAAACCTACTGCATTTGGCAAAATACTGGCTGCATATTTTTCATTCAGCACATTTTGAATTCCCAGATTGAGTTCCATTTTCACGTTTTTAAGAATATAAAAAGCATATCCGGCTTTGATGTCTAAAAGTTCATATCCCGTAGTTTCTTTCGAATTGGCATCATCAAGATACATCTTCCCTGTTAGGCGGTATGAAGCATTAAAATTGAATCCTCTGTCACTAACAAAATCAAATCCGAAATTAAATTGCGTATCAGGCACGGCCGGCAATAAATTACCTGAATAATCAATATCATTATCTACAAAATCTTTAAACTCAAAACGGTTGATAGTTGCCGAAAAATAAGGATTCAATTGAATATCTGGACAAGGCCTGAATTTATAGTTCAGTAAAAACTCTATTCCTTTATGCGAACTCTCTCCTGCATTAATCCCCACGTACTGATCTTCCGCAATACGGCGTGCTACTAATAAATCATTGATTTGAGTGGAATAAAAAACCAATTCCGTATAAAGATTTTTCTCTAAAAAATTTGCTTTAAAACCCACTTCATAATTAACCCCTTTTTCCGATTGTAAATCTGTATTAAGCTTCCCATCGGGAGTTAATGTTTCAGCCACAGAAGGAACTGAGAAACCTTTGCTAAAGGAAACATACACATTTTTAGCTTCACCAATTTTATATGAAAGCGCCAATCTGGGAGACCAAACCGAACCAAAAGTGTATTGTTCTTCTGGGTTTTCACCACTTAAAAAAATATCTTGCTGACTGTAATTTGTGGTATTAAAAGCCAAACCGGATTCTAAATTCAACTTATCAGAAAGTTTCGTTTCCATTTGGATAAATCCATTCCAATATCCTCTTTTTTGTTCCATTTCACTAAATTGATCCCCCTGAATACTGCCTTGTCCCGGATAAGACTGATATAAATTTCTAAAAAGGGAGAAAGCATAATTTTCGGTCATTAATTCTGTCCCCAGACTTATGGTGTTAGGCAAAGAAAATAAAGAAGCTTCATAATTTACTTTAGCTCTAAAGCCGAGCATTTTTGTTTTTTCTTTCAATATATCAAAAGGACGAAGCTCATAAGCTTCTTTAAAATTAGAAAAAAGACTCACGTCAGCCGACCAGTTTTTTGAAAACTGATGTTCAAATCCAACTCCTGCCAGCACTTTATCATAAGATTCAAATCCCCGTGCAGCCAGCCAGGTGGACGCAGCCGACTCTGGTTTGGTATTAAAAGCGGTTTCACTTATCGAACTCGGGATATACGCTTTTAAGCGGGTGGCAATTCCAAAAAATGAAAGTATAGATTTTTCAGATAATTTTTGTTTTCCAAATAGATTTACAGATTGGCGGTTATAATCACTATTATCACGATAACCGTTTTGTTGTAAATTACTGTAATTAGCAAAAATACCGGATTGTGAATCACTGTAACCGGCGGATACAATTTGTTTTACCAAACCAAAACTTCCAAAAGTAGTAGCTGTTTTTGCAAAAGAAGTTTCTGTATCCAATGGCTTTGCCCTCAAACTGATAACCCCTCCTAATCCCGCGCCAAAACTGCTTGAATTAGGTCCTTTTATAATTTCAACTCCGCCTAAAACCTCTAAATCTATATCTTCTAAAGCAGTTTCACCTTCAGCATTAGAAAGAGGAATTCCTTCAAAATAAGCTTTAATTTTAGCTGTTCCGTATTGTGTTCTCGCTCCTATTCCTCTAATGGTAATTCTGTTGGTATTCAAAGCTCCTTGCTGCATAAAAACTCCCGGAACTTTATTAAGAACAGGAGTCAGGATTACACCGTCAGCCTGATTGATTTCTTTCTCAGTAATAATGGAAACAGCTGCTGCTGAATGCTGAATTGAATTCCGTATAGGAGCATTCATTACCTTCAATTCTGATAAAGAAACAGTATCTTTTTTTACTTGTCCAAAAACGGTTGTACAAAAAAACAACATTAGAAAAAAAAGAAGCTTAAAAAATGTATTTCTGTTTAGTGTCATTAGTATATTGATAATTCTAATCATTTGGATAGAAGATTTCAAATTTATTGTTTTATTCCCAATCATATTTAATAAAAAATTGATTTTTATATAAAATTTAAAAACTATAAGAAGTTAAATTTCAAAACCTTATTTTTATATTTCTTAATCTCAATGTTAAAAATTATGTTCTAAAAAAAAACTCCGGATTGCTCCGGAGTTTAATATATCGAAAATAGAAAAATCTATTTTATCATTTCAATTTTTTGTACTTCTTCTTCATTTATACTGTCGAAGAATCCTTGTTCATTCATCCAGTCATCACTGAAAACTTTACTCATATAACGAGAACCGTGATCAGGAAAAATAGCAATTACGTTACTATTTTTATCAAATTCACCTTCATCTGCATATTGCTTAATCGCCTGTAAAACAGCTCCTGAAGTATACCCTACAAATAATCCTTCTTTTCGGGTAATTTCTCTGGCTGAATGGGCGCTCTCTTCATCGGTTACTTTCATGAATTTATCAATCATGTCAAAATCGGTAGCTGACGGAATCAGGTTTTTACCTAAACCTTCAATTCGGTAAGGGTAAATTTCGTCAGTATGAAACTCTCTGGTTTCATGGTATTTTTTCAATACTGAACCAAAAGCATCCACACCAAGAACTTTAATATTCGGGTTTTGTTCTTTCAGATATTTAGCAGTTCCGGAGATAGTTCCTCCCGTTCCGCTACAGGCAACTAAATGGGTTATTTTACCATTAGTCTGTTTCCAGATTTCAGGTCCGGTTGTATTATAATGGGCATCAATGTTTAGCTGATTGAAATACTGATTAATATAAACCGATCCTTTGGTTTCTTCATGCAGTCTTTTTGCTACGCTGTAATAGGAGCGTTCGTCATCGGCAGATACGTGTGCCGGACAAACATAGACTTTTGCACCTAAACTGCGGAGCATGTCTATTTTATCTTTAGATGATTTAGAACTTACAGCTAATATGCAATTATATCCTTTTATAATACTCACCATTGCTAAACTAAAACCAGTATTACCTGATGTAGTCTCAATGATAGTATCCCCCGGAGATAATATACCTTTTTTTTCTGCTTCTTCAATAATGTATAAAGCAATCCTATCTTTTGAGGAATGTCCCGGATTAAAAGCTTCTACCTTAGCATAGAAATTACCTTCTAAATTTTCGGTGACTTTGTTTATCTTGATAAGAGGTGTGTTTCCTATCAGTTCTAAAACATTATTATAAGCATTTATTTCTTCTTTCATAAAAAAATAGTTAATCAAGATTAAGTTTTATTTAACCTGGATACGCAGCAAATTTAACAAAAAAAAACTAATTACTTTTTAATTTTTTCCAAATCTAATAAAAAACTAAATTCTTTTGCTAATTCTTTTAGTGCTTCAAACCTTCCTGAAGCCCCTCCATGCCCTGCATCCATGTTGGTATCCAGATACAAAACAGTATCCTCTTTTTTATTTACTCTCAGCTTTGCAACCCACTTCGCTGGCTCCCAATATTGTACCTGAGAATCATGTAAACCCGTAGAAACATACATATTAGGGTAATATTGTTCTTTTATATTATCATAAGGAGAATAAGATCTCATGTATTGATAATATTTTTTAACATTTGGATTCCCCCATTCGTCATACTCTCCTGTAGTTAACGGAATAGTATCGTCTAACATTGTGGTCATTACATCTACAAATGGAACCTGAGCAATTACCCCGTTATACAATTCAGGGGCTTCATTAACAATCACTCCCATCAACAGTCCTCCTGCTGATCCACCTTCTGCATATAAATGTTCCGGTGATGTGTATTTTCGCTCAATCAAATATTTCGAACAGTCAATAAAGTCGGTGAAAGTATTTTTCTTTTGAAGCAATTTTCCATCTTCATACCACTGCCTTCCTAAATCTTCTCCGCCACGAATGTGTGCAATAGCATAAATAAACCCTCTGTCTAATAAGGATAAACGCGTAGATGAAAAGTAGGCATCCATAGAATGTCCATAAGAACCGTAAGCATAAAGCAATAAAGGGTTTTTACCATCCTTTTTTAATCCTTTGCGATAAACCATCGAAACAGGAACTTTGGTTCCGTCCTTAGCAGTAGCCCAGACACGCTCTTCTTTGTAATTATTCTTGTCAAATTTACCTCCTAAAACCTCTTGCTCTTTTTTGATTTCCTTTTCTTTTGTGCGCATATTAAAATCAATCACTGATGAAGGAGTTGCCATTGACTGATAACTGTAACGCAGAATTTCAGTTTCAAAATCCACATTGGTCGAGGTATATGCAGTGTATGTTTCACTGCCAAAAGGCAAATAATATTCTTCACTGCCATCCCAACTCCTAATTCTGATTTTATTCAAACCTCCGGTACGCTCTTCAAGCACTAAATAATTGGAAAAAATCTCAATATCTTCTAATAAAACATCCTCACGATGTGCAATAATTTCAACCCAGTTTTCTGCCGAAGTCGCTTCTTCATGAGTTTTCATCAGTTTAAAATTCTCAGCATCATCTTTATTGGTTAAGATATAAAAACTGTCTTTATAATGATTGATACTGTATTCTACCCCTCTTTTTCGCTTTTGAAAAATCTTAAATTTTCCATCGGGATTATCAGCATTCAAAATACGATACTCTGTAGTCAGCGTACTTCCCGACTCTATTGCTAAATATTTTCTGGATTTTGATTTGGATATATCCACACTAAAAGTGTCGTCTTTTTCAAAATAAACTAAGACATCTTCCACTTGGGTTGTTCCCAATTTATGTTTAAAAATTTTATCGGAACGCAAAGTCACCTCGTCCTGGCTGGAATAAAAAATAGTTTTATTATCATTTGCCCAAACTGCAGATCCCGTTACTCTTTCTATTTTATCTTCAAGAATTTCGTTAGTCTCTAAATTCTTTACCTGAATAGTGTAAATACGTCTTCCAATAATATCCGTACTAAAAATAGCCAGTTTATTATCAGGGCTTATACTCATTCCTCCCAATTTAAAATAGGGCTGCCCTTGTGCCATCACGTTACAGTCAAAAAGGATTTCTTCTTTTGCCGAAAGGCTGCCTTTTTTTCGGGAATATACAGGGTAATTTTGACCTGTTTCATATCGGGTAATATAATAATAGCCATTGTATAAATAAGGAACTGACTGATCGTCTTCTTTTATACGCGCTTTCATTTCTTCAAACAATATGTTCTGAAAACCCTGCGTATGAGCCGTCATCTGCTGGTAATATTCATTCTCTTTGTTCAGATAATCAATAACTTCCGGATTCTCCCGGTCTTTCAGCCAGAAATAATTATCGATTCTAAGGTCTCCAAACTTTTCTAATTCAGTAGGTATAATTTTAGCAACTGGAGGTTGTAATTTTTCTATCATTAGTATTTATTGACATTTTTATAATAGTTGGCACAAAAGTAGGGGAAACAAATACTAATCCGCCCTCCTTTTTCATCAATTTTAACATTGTAATACCCGTAAAAATAGTAAATTCGTGAACTAATTTAATTAAAAAAAATAAAAATGGATTTAATGGGAATGATGGGTAAGTTAAAAGAAACCCAAAATAAAATTGAAGAGACTAAAAAACGTCTGGATACGGTACTTGTTGATGAACAAAGCACAGATGGCTTACTGAAAGTTACCATGACTGCCAACAGAAAAATAAAATCCATCACGATTGCCGATGAATTACTGGAAGACAAAGAACAACTGGAAGATTATATGATTCTGGTAATGAATAAAGCCATCGAAAAAGCAACTAAATTAAACGAAGCGGAACTGGATGCTGTGGCCAAAATGGATATGCCAATGATTCCGGGAATGGATAATTTATTTAAATAATTTCATGAATTTCACCAAACCTTTTTTAGGCTTAGCTATCGTTACTATATGCTTGTTTTTTTCTTGTAGTAACGATAGTTCTGATGCACCAGATACTGAAACCATAACTGATGATTTTAGTTACACCACTGTAAATGACAACGGTGAAATTAATTCTATTGGAAACAATTCAGGAAAAATCACATTATTAGCTAAGTTTAACTCATTAACAGCTACACCTGTAAACCTAAATACTATTTGTTCTAATGCCAATAGTATTTTCTTGATAGAACATAAGTCTCCACAGGATAAACTTTATATATTTAACAAAAATTCTAAAACTACTACATCAAAAACCCTTTCTTATCCCGATAAGATAACTGGTTTTGAACCTTTAATGTTTGTTTTAGAGTGGAATGAATCAAAAAGTTTGTTGTATGGAATAATAGCTTCTAATCCATATAGCGAATCTGATAATATCAATTATTTTGTTACTATAAATCCATCTACTTACGAAGTAAACTACTCCAATATTAGTTTTTCACAAAAAAACATTTATTCTACCTTTAGTAACGGGTCTAAAATATATTGCACAAGTTATACTGATGATGTTTTTGAAATTAATCCTGATGAAAATACAGCTACAGCTATACCTTTTAACAATTCCAAAATTCCATTAATACGTACTGTAATGTATTCTAATTCTATAGCTTATGGTTTAAACGCAAATACCACCTTGCCTACATTAGTAAAAATCGATGTAACAAATAAAACGTACCTTGATATATTACCAAATGAAAAATATGGAGCAGTAAATAATTATGGAAAAGGGTTCATTGACAAAACGAATAATGAATACATCAATTTAGTTTCTAAAAACAATCTGTTGGGCATTTTGAAATATAAGATTACCAACAATACTACAGAATTTATACCCGTAACAACAAACATAACAAACTACAATATAAACACGGTAATTATACAGTAAGAAAAAAGCATGAATTTTAATTCATGCTTTTTTGTTTAATCTACATTTTCGCCAAAGTCTCAATCACATACGTATGCATCACTTCCCGATAATCCAGATGGGTAACTATACGTAACTTTCTATTTCCTACTGAACTTATGGAAATGTTTTTTTGTTTCAGTTTTTCTATTAAAAGCTCATCCTGAAATTCCGGAACCAGTGAAAAAATCAAAATATTCGTTTCTACATGCTCCACTGTAGCAACCCATGGTTTCTTCTTCAGAACATTCGCAAGTTCCTTGGCACGTCTGTGATCTTCTGTCAATAATTTAATGTTATTTTCTAAAGCATAAATTGCTCCCGCAGCCAGATAACCTGACTGACGCATTGCTCCTCCTAATATTTTTCTAATACGCAAAGCACGCTGAATAGTCTTTTTATCTCCCAATAAAACAGATCCTACAGGCGCTCCCAGTCCTTTAGAAAAACAAACCGAAATCGTATCAAATACTTTCCCGAAATCTTTTGGGTTTTGCCTTTTAGCAACCAAAGCATTCCAGATTCGGGCACCGTCTAAATGCAGCTTTAAATTATTGGCATCACAAACCGCTTTTATTTTTTGCAGTTCTTCCATTTCGTAGCAAGCTCCGCCACCTACATTAGTAGTATTCTCAATACACACCAGACTCGTTAACGGACTGTGATAAAAATCAGGTTTATTAATAGCTCCCGCCACTTGTTTTGCAGTAATCATCCCGCGGTTTCCTTCCAGCAAACAGCAGGAAACACCACTATTGAAAGAAACACCACCACCCTCAAAATGAAAAATATGCGAATATTTATCAGCTATTAACTGTTCGCCGGGCTGAGTATGCAGTTTAATGGCCGTTTGGTTTGCCATTGTACCCGTGGGAAAAAACAAACCTGCCTCCATCCCGAAAATCGCTGCTACTCTGTCCTCTAATTCTGTAACTGTAGGATCTTCTTTGTAAACATCATCCCCTACATCAGCATTAAACATATACTGTAACATTTCGTAGGAAGGTTTTGTTACTGTGTCGCTAACTAAATTTATCTGCATTTTTATATTTTTTATAGAGATACATGGACTGTAGTCCCTACGTGATTTTTTTTATTATTTTTGTGCAACAAAATTACATAATTTATGACAACTACCGAACAAATTAAAGGTATTGTGGAGCGCCTTGGTGCGTTGAGGAGGTATCTTTGACGTCGATGCTAAACTTATCGAAATTGCTAACGAAGAAGAGAAAACTTTTGCTCCCGATTTTTGGAACAACGCAAAGGAAGCGGAACTTATTGTAAAAAATCTCCGAAACAAAAAAAAGTGGATTGAAGACTATGATAAAGCAGTTGCTTTAACGGACGAGCTACAACTGGCTTATGAATTCTACAAAGAAGGTGAACTCACAGCCGAAGAGCTTGACGAACAGTACCAACTGACGCAAAATCACATTGAAGGTATCGAATTTAAAAACATGCTTTCGGATGAAGGAGACACCTTAAGCGCTGTTTTACAAATTACAGCCGGAGCCGGTGGAACCGAGAGTTGCGACTGGGCTTCCATGTTAATGCGTATGTACATGATGTGGGGTGAAAAATACGGTTTCAAAATAAAAGAACTCAACTATCAGGAAGGCGATGTAGCGGGAATCAAAACTGTAACATTAGAATTTGAAGGCGATTATTCTTTTGGCTACCTGAAAGGCGAAAACGGCGTACACCGACTGGTGCGTATTTCTCCGTTTGACAGTAATGCCAAACGTCATACTTCATTTGCTTCCGTTTATGTGTATCCGTTAGTAGATGACAGTATCGAAATTGATATTAATCCTGCCGATATTGAAATTACCACATCCCGTTCCAGTGGTGCCGGAGGACAAAACGTAAATAAGGTAGAGACTAAAGTACAGTTGTATCACAAGCCTACCGGAATCCAGATTCAGTGTTCGGAGACCCGCTCCCAACAGGACAACAGGCAGCGTGCCATGCAAATGCTTCGTTCTCAGTTATATGAAATCGAACTGAAAAAGAAACAGGCACAACGCGCCGATATTGAAGCCGGGAAAATGAAAATCGAATGGGGTTCGCAAATCCGAAACTACGTGATGCAGCCTTATAAACTGGTTAAAGATGTTCGTACAGGTTATGAAACCAGTAACGTTGACGGCGTAATGAACGGTGAAATCGACGAATTCCTCAAAGCCTATCTGATGATGATGGGACAAAAAGAAGAAGAATAGATTTTTAATCGAAATCTTCTGTTCTACTGCTTTTTTAGACAAAATTTAAAATTCTTAAAATAATCAAACCCGACAGTCAACAGATTGGTCGGGTTTATTATTTTATAAAAATAAAATCTTGTACGTTAGTAAATGTTGTAGTTTTTTAATTACATTTACGTTTAACAAAATCCAGAAAATTAGTTTTTAGATGAAAAATACTTTACTCCTTCTTATATTATTCGGTTCAATGCTGACATTTGCCCAGAAACCGGTTTTTGCAACTGCTAAAATTAAAGCCGTTACTGTTTATTTGAATGCCGCAGAACTCACTCAAAATACTTCGGTAAATCTTCCGGCAGGAACAACTGAAGTCGTTATTAAAAATATTGCTAATCATCTCAATCAAAACACCATTCAAATTGCCGCTCCTGCTTCTGTAACTGTTATGTCGGTACAGTTTACTAATAATTATATTTCAGAATTTGAACCTGACGAAAGTAATCCTCTGATAAAAAAAGTGAGAGACAGTGTCAGCTGGGTAAAAAAAGAAATCAAACGAATTCAGATTTTAAATAATGCTAACAAACAAACCATTGCTCTTTTAGACAATAACCAGTCGGTTACAGGAGTGAATACAGGACTGAATGTTGCCGAATTAATCAAACTCGTCGATTATTCAAAAGCCAAAAGAACGGAACTCGACAATACAATAACTGACTTACAGGAAAAAGAAGAATTTTGGAATAAAAGACTAACCGAATTAAATAATAAGTTAGCATTCAACACAAAAAATGAAGAAAAATCTGCAAGCGGAAAACTCATTCTGCAGGTGATGAATACTATAGCCGGAAACATCCCTTTCGATATTAGTTACATCACTAATTCAGCAACCTGGAAACCGTTTTACGAACTGCGTGCCGAAAACATCAAAAATCCAATTAACATGATGTATAAAGCACAGGTTTTCCAAAATTCCGGAATGGACTGGAAAAAAGTAAAACTGACTTTATCAAGCGGTAACCCCAACCAGAATAATCAGGCACCACAATTACAGCCATGGTTTTTAAGATATTCACAACCAGAATATATTTCAAATGCTTTACAAGGAAAAGTTTCTGGAATCCAAGTAGCTCCTAAAGACGGGTTAAGAGAAGTCGTGGTTACAGCAGACAAAAAACTGAATAAATCCGATATTTCGCAATACACCAGCATTAATGAAAACCAACTGAATGTTTCCTTTGATATTGACATTCCTTACGACATATTATCCAACTGGAAAGCACACAGTGTTTCATTAAAAGAAATAAAACTACCGGCTGCCTACACCTATTATGCGGCTCCAAAAGCAGACAAAGAAGCCTTTTTACTAGCCGAAATAAGTGATTACTCTAAATATAATTTATTAGAGGGAGAAGCCAATATTATTTTTGAAGGCATGTATGTTGGAAAAACAAATGTAAATCCAAATCAGACTGCCGATACTTTAAAATTAAGTATGGGTAGAGATAAAAAAATAGCTATTACACGCGAAAAGATAGCGGATAAATCCGGTACAAAATTCCTCTCTGCTTACAAAGAACAAACTTTTACCTATGATATAACAGTCAAAAACAACAAAAAAGAAGAAGTGGCTATAGCGCTGGAAGACCAGTATCCATTAAGCACAGACAAAGAAATTACAGTTGAACTTACTGATAACGGAAGAGCCAGAGTAAATGAAGAGACCGGGAAACTAAGCTGGGATTTAAAACTTTCGCCCAATGAAACCAAAAAAATCAGAATAAGTTATAAAGTCAAATATCCAAAAGACAAAAACATAAGCAATTTGTATTAAGCTAAGCCCGACAGTTTTATTATTGTCGGGTTTTATTTTGAAAACATAATTATTAAATTTGCCAGCCAGCCAGTCTTTCTTTCTTCTTTTTTTCTCACAACTCACAACTCCTAACTAAAAAAATGACCGAGTATTTCTTTGACCAACATTACAACGACATCCGCTATGGTCAGGAAACGCTGAACCTTAAAGAATTTGAATCCTGCACATTTACCAATTGCGTTTTTTCCGATTGCAATCTAATGGGAGTTACGTTTATTGATTGCCAATTCAACGATTGTATTTTTGATCATGCTAAAATCAACCATACTGCTTTCAGAACCGTGTTTTTTAATGACTGCCAAATCAAAGAAGTCAATTTTGCCATGAGCGACAAACTCATCTTCGAAATGCATTTTGACCATTGCAGCTTAGATTTCTCTAAATTCTACGCTCTGAAACTAAAAGGCATTAGTTTCAATAATTCCAGCCTCATTGCGGTTGATTTTATGGCGACTGATTTAACCGGAGCACAATTCTACAAATGCGATTTATACCGCTCCGAATTTGATAAAGCCAATGCTTCTAAAGTCGATTTCAGAACAAGTTGCAACTACACCATAGACCCCACAAAAACCAAACTCAAAAAAGCACAATTTGCTCTTGAAGGCGTAAAAGGATTGCTATACAAACATGGAATTGTTGTGGAGTAATTTTGTTTTCAAAATACTTTTTTTTGTAAGAATATTTTAATACATTTGAGAAATGAAACATGCGCATAACATAGCATTTTTAAAATAAAACTTGTATAGTTTTTTTTGCGAATAAACAAGTTAGCAGAAAGAACCAGCACATATAACTAAACTATGACTCTTTTAATTATATTTATTCTGACAGGCATTTTAATAACTGGATTTATAAAAATTCGAATACGAGCAAATAGGCATATCAAAAAGTATAATTTTGCAAATGAATTTAGAAATAGATTTATCTCTTTAGCAAATGCTTATGGAGCAACTTATGATCGTTGGGATAGAAAGGGAAATGTGGACCAAGAACAATATATTTGGCTGACTAAGAATGTAAATACTATGCAAAGTGATTTAGGTTATATTGGAACTTTGCATTATGTAGCAGCTTTTCAACGTTACACAATCAATAATTACCAAATTTTAATAAACACGATTCCAAAATTCAGAAATGGTCAAGTAGAAGATTTTGATATTAATTCGTCAGATGATTGTCTAGTAAGATATATTGGATTTGTTGAAGAAGTTTTAGACGATGACAGTAAAGATTTAAAAAATCCTGTCATTTGGTTTAAAGAAGGAGTTCATGAAATTATGAGCTTACCACTATTTATTTTTAGCTGGTTTGGAATAATCAGCAATAAATCTGTTTCAAAATTTATGGCAAATGCTTTCTATAAATTTATAACTGGAATAATAGCATTAGTGACCTTAATTAGTGGAATAGTTACAATTATTCAAGGAAAAGAAGCGACAATCGAAATGATTAATAAGTTGCTTAACAAATAGTTTCAGCTACTAACACCCGATAGCTCAGACTTACCACGAACTATAGCGCAGGTATTTACCTGTGCTTATTCCAAAATTAAAACAATCAATATAAAATTATCATGATATATTTTTTAAGCATATTGATTATAATTATTTCTTTAATTCTATTTTTTAGAATACGAGATAGAAAACTATTAAAAACCTTTACAACTCTTTATCCATTAGTAGTAAAGCCCGGATAACAGGTCATTCCGCCATCAACAAAAATAGTAGTCCCGTTGATATATTCTGACTCGTCCGAAGCCAGCCACACTGCAGCGCTCCCTATATCCTCCGGAATCCCAATACGCTTATAAGGAATCAGTTCGTTGAGTTTCTTTAGTGAATCCTCGGTATCCCAGGCCAGTCGGTTAATTTCCGTTTTAATCGCTCCGGGAGCAATACTGTTGCAGCGTACTTTATAATGGGCATATTCCTGACAAATACTCTCCATCAGCATCACAATTGCCCCTTTAGAAGCAGCATAATTGGCATGCCCTGCCCACGGAATAATCTGATGAACAGAACTCATGTGGATAATTTTTCCAATAGATTTTGAAACCTCAGGACGCATTCCGCGGCGCAGGAATTCCCTAATCGCTTCTCTGGCACATAAAAACTGCCCGGTCAGGTTCACATCAATCACTAACTGCCAGTCAGCAAGGGACATTTCATGCAAGGCTGCATCCTTTTGCAGTCCCGCATTAGGCACACAAATATCAACCGTCCCAAAATGGTTAACCGTTTGCTTAAACATCGCCTGAACCTGATCTTCCTTGCTCACATCACAGCGTATCGCTATCGCATCCCCACATAAATTGTCCAGCGAAATTCGATGCGCTATTTCTTCTGCAGCCTCAGGATGCGAAACATAATTCACCACTACATTAGCACCATCACGGCCTAATCCCGTGGCCACCGCTTCTCCTATTCCGGAACTCGCTCCGGTTACTATCGCGGTTTGTCCCGCCAGTCTGTTATTTGGATTTTGCATACTACTTCCATTTTAAAATTAATAATAAGCCCGCTTCCGGCAAAGCACTAAAAATTCCCATGCTTATAAAAAAACATTTTAGTGAACCACTATTAATGAGCCAGTTATAAAGTAACAGCCTTTTGATTATAATTTGTGTTAAGCTGTCGTTAAACTATCGGTAAATGAATAGTAGTTTTTTCTTTTATGGAGCACAAACACTCTTTTTTACAACTACTTTCCCTCCTGCTATTGCCTTTATCTCGTTTCGCTGCGCTACACGAGGATATCGGCGCTATCAGGGCTAGTTATTCCGTTTATTTTTTAACAATACTTTTTTGTAAGAATATTTTATATATATTTATCAGTACTTTAATCAAATCTAATTATGAAAAAACGGAGTTGTTATTTTCTTTTCGTATTCTTACTGAATACTTGTTTTAGCTTTGCTAACCATAATATTAAAATTTACTACGAGAAAAATAAGAATGGCTACAGCGTATTTGTTGACAATAAAGAATACTGCCCCATAACGGTAAAAATGCATTTTGAATTAAATAACCTTGAAATTCAAGGTGAAAATGATCAACTCTACATAATTGATCCTTTACAAGAAAGACAACTATTAACTAATCTTTCAGTAAAGAATAAAAGAATGGCGTATAAATTTAATTATACCTACAGAACCAATTTAGGCAATCATAATCTGGATGAATATGATTCTGAATTCATTTATGACTTACCATTTTCTTCTGCAAAAACATTTAAAATTAATCAGGGGTATAATGGTAATCGTTCACATCAAAATCAAAACGCATTAGATTTTAATATGCCCGAAGGAACAGAAATTAAAGCTGTAAGAGAGGGCATTGTTGTAAAAGTTACAGATACAAATTCAATAAACTGTAGCGAAGAAGACTGCAAAAAGTACAACAACGAAATAATTATCTATCATCCCGACGGAACCTTTGCTGAATATACTCATATTAAAAAAGGCGGTTCAATTGTAAACATTGGCAGTAATGTAAAAAAAGGAGACATAATAGGGTATAGCGGCAATGTGGGCTGGAGTACCGGACCCCATCTTCATCTTGTGATCTTTCTACAAAAATTAGAAAACAGGAAAACGCTGAAAACAAAATTTAAAACAGGAGATGGAGAATGCTCAGAATATTTAGAGGAGAAATGTATCTATAACAGAAATTACTAAAATCTTTAATGTCCGTCTCAATTGTATCTTTTTTTAACCAACTCAAATAAAACCATGAAAAAACTATCACTCTTAGCTTTACTTTTTACCGCAATCCATTGTATTGCCCAATCAAAAACTGATAAGCTAACCAAACCTATCATTGAAGAAGGAAAAAAATTATACCAATCAGAAATGGCTTCGTGGTACGGAACCGATATTTTTCTGGCAAAATATAAAGATCACGAAAAAATTGGCGGGTATTTTTCGTATTCAGAAAATGATAACTCAAAATGTATTTTCTTTTCAAAAGAAGAAAACCCTAAAGTCATTGGAACTATTATTTTTAATGGCACTTTTGAAGTCAGTAAAGCAACAGCACTGGTAGAAGAAAGAACATTTACCCCAAATGAACTGGATTATTATACCCTAAGAGAAAATGCAAAAAAAGCACTGGAAAAAGATACACTTATCAAGAGTTACAACAACAGTAAACTAAATCTGATTCCGTTGATCTCTAATAACGAGAAGAAAGTATATATTCTCACAGGTCCTAATGTTAACGGAGTTGTGCTGCTGGGAAATGATTATTTACTCAACTTTGACAAAAACAATAACTTCATCAGCCGGAAAGCATTACATAAAAATTTAATTCCGATACAATACAAAAAAGACGAGACCGAAGTACAAACTGTACACAACCATCAGGCAGAAACAGGAGATTTTATTACTGCTACAGATATCTGCACATTAATGCTTTACGGAAAATTCACCAATTGGAAAAACCATATTGTACTTTCTAAAAATTATGCGTCTGTATGGAATTGTAAAACGGAGGAACTTAACGTACTGCCCGCAGAAGCATTCACTAAAATATTTGAAAAAACAGAGAAATAAAACATACCTCCGCCAGCGCAGACTTTCCGGTTATACCTGCTAAAAAAACTGTCTCGCCTTAAATAAGTAAAAGCAATAAAAACATGAACGATTCAAATATCCTTGACAAACCTGAGATTCATTCTCAAATAGAAAACAAATCCAAAGAAATTGGATTTACAATGCCTTCTGACCTTTATATCGGGACTTTATTGAAAACATTAATCACGTCAAAACCAAAATCAAACCTATTAGAATTAGGAACCGGAATAGGTTTATCGCTTTCGTGGATGATTGACGGCATGGATGCTGCATCTAAACTTAGCAGTATTGACAATGATCCTAAACTTATTGAGATAGCGAAAAATTATTTTGCTCATGACAAAAGAGTAAACATCATAAACGCTGACGCAACGGAATGGATTAAAAATTACAAAGGAGAGAATTTTGACTTAGTCTTTGCTGATGCCTGGCCGGGAAAATACAGTGAAATCAATGAAATTCTTGATTTGATAAAAGTAGGCGGAATGTACATTATTGATGATATGTTACCACAGCCCAATTGGCCACAGGGACATCAGGAGAATGTTGAAAAACTAATCGACTATTTAGAAAACCGAAACGATTTTAATTTGACTAAAATGAATTGGTCTACCGGTATCATTATAGCAACCAAAAAACAGTAGGCAAAAACATACCATTATGAATACAACAACAATTAGCAGAGAAGAAATCATAGCAGCAGAAGACCAGCTTTTCTCCGCACAGCTGATAAGCAATGTAGCTGCGCTTGACCAATTATTGCACGACGACTTAATTGCTGTTGCCCCTAACGGACAACTGCTCACTAAGGAAATGGACCTGAACGCTCACAGAGCCAAAGCAATGATTATCGAAGAAGCCTCAACCGAAATTAACGAAATTAAAATAACAGGCAATACAGCACTTGCTATTGTAACCATGACTGCCCGTGGCACCATGATGGGCACACCGCTCGAAGGAAAATTTCGCTATTTCAGGGTATGGAAACACTTTGACAACTCCTTAAAAATTATCGGTGCAAGTTTTATGCAACTACCTTAAATTTTATAAGCCACATTTGAATTTTATTCTACTAACACCGATAATATCCGGGCTTTCTATTAGTTTAATTTTTAAAACACTTTTTGTAAGAGTATTTTAATATATTTAAAAATAAATAATACGCATCAATAATTAATAAAACTTGCGCATAACATGCCAATTAAACATAAAACTAGTTTGTTTTATGCGCTTATATACTAGCTAGATGCAAGCCTAAAAAATTATGATTAAAACAATTGAAATTTTACTATTGATAATATTTCCAATTACAATTATCTCCTTTGTTGTGTTCTTTTTTATTGGTGCTTCAATCAAAATTCAGATGTGGGCTGAAGATTCCTTTGAAGAACTCAAAAATTTTAAACTAGGAATTCCTTCATTTACCACTACAATAATTGGATTTGTACTAATCTTCTCTTTAACTTCTCTTGAAAATAATTTGGCACGAAATGAAATTAAAGATTTCATAACACACAATAAAGATTTACAAATCTCCGCTAACAATATTATTATTGATTCTTTAAGAAAACCGTTTATTAATATTACAAAACGAAGTTACCAAAGAAATACCGGAAATGTTGAAATTAAAGTTTTGGTTAAATCAAAATCTCAAGAATTACCAATTAGATTACTGAGAGCGTCAGATGATGAAACGAAATATTGGGTTTTCCTTGAAAAATATCAATCGACATCAAAAAATTGTATTGGAGAAATTAATACCATTTTATTAGATAGATTCTAAGGCCCGCATATAACAGCGCACAAGCGATAATTTCTGGTTTTCAGTGGCTTCGGCTCTATTTTCACGAATAAATTCTATCTTAGCGGAAACAAATCAGTTCGCTGGCTTCGCAACGTCGCCTGTGCGCGGGACGTCAGGCTGAGAAAAAATCTCTTCAAATTTAGAAAGTATTCGGAGGGCTACCAAAGAAAAATCTCAAATATGAGATTCTCAAGAGGCAGATTTTAGTTTTTTACAGCCTGACGTTACCTGCAATTGCCAGCTAATTCAACTTAAATGGAAAATACTCAAAAGAAAATAAACGGAAAGAAAACAACCCCCGACCGCGCGGATATATCAACGGATAGCGCGGAAATGTTTTCCGTGCCCATAACAGTGAGTATTCCACAGCTAACACAAACGCAATGTCTTTAAGTTAAGCATATTTTGTGTCATTTCGACGAAGGAGAAATCAAATAACCTGAGCAAATTGCAAATGCCTCATACAGGATTAAAAAACTAGTGCTAAAAGTTGTTATAGCTATACGGCTGTAACAACTTTTTTTTGATGAAACAACAAAGGGGACACTGCTTCTAAAAAGTAGTATTCGAAAAGAAAAAAATCAGGCAACACTTAAAAAATGCTGTAGGCTGCTTTAAAAAAAGCAATAGTTTGACAAAATAAAGACGGCGAAAAAACTAAAAAAAATATTTCTTACTTTTAAGCTTCTTACTTCTAAATACTTTTAAACGATGATTTCTCCTGAAACAGCTGCAAAAATGAATAAAAGTACTCCGGTCGTACTGCGTAAACTCGAAAGCAGCAAAGGGTTTATCGTAAAAGCATGGGATGAATTTTCAGATGATTTTCAAGACGCTCTTTATCCGCACAGACATGATCATTATACCGGTATGCTGATAGCAAACGGAGAAGTCGAAGTCCTTTTAGATTTTGAACCATTCCGTATGCCTGCAAAAACCTTATTTATTTCGCCACCATGGCAGATTCATCAGGTTCACAAAGCATCACAGGCCAGCGGATGGTATTTTTCTTTTGAAAATGATCTTATCGAAGAATCTGTCAGAGCAACTCTCGATAAGTCCTTAGAGGAAATTATCTCTGTAGAACTCACAGACACCGAATACAATTGGTTTAAATCGGTATTATTATCCATCACAGCGCTGGATGATTTGAATCAGATACCCTACAAGGAAGTTTCTCATCCGTTGCTGTCTGCATTTGTTGCACAGGCAGGACTTAGCTATCAAAGCAAACCACAAGTCAATACCGCCAACTTTGCATCCCGCCCTATTGTAATTACAAAGAAATTTATAAATCTCGTCAGGCATAATTACCATCAGCTGAAAAAACCTGCTGACTACGCTGAAAAATTACATATCAGCGTTAGTTATTTAAACGATACTGTAAAAAAAATAACCAGCTTATCAGCCTCTTTAATTATTCAGAAAGAAATTTTGAGAGAAGCCCAGCGAATGCTTTATTATACCGATTCCAGTATAAAAGAAATATCAGATGTGCTGGGCTACGAAGATGAAAAATACTTTATGCGTCTTTTTAGAAAAAAAACCGGATTTTCCCCCACCGAATATCGAAAACACAATGCTCCTCCGGAGGATTACCTGTTTTAAAGTTGTATTTTTTTTAGCAAATGCGATTTGTCCACCTTACACAGTGGTTTGTATATCTTTGGCTAGTAACAAAATACAGAACTTTGTACGTATAGTAATTTTTTATTAACGCAAAGACTTAAAACATGAAAATACTAGTAGTTGGAGGGACAGGTCTGATTGGGACAAATGTCGCAGAAAAATTAAAAAAAGAAGGGTATGAAGTCGTTATAGGCTCGTCTAAAAACGGTATTAATATTATAACGGGAGAAGGACTTTCTGAAGCTTTAAAAGACACTGAAATTGTAATCGATCTTTCTAATTCATCATCTCCGGAGGAAGAAAATGCCATCCGATTTTTTAAAACAGCCGGACAAAACCTCGCTGAAGCAGAAAAACAGGCAGGAGTGAAACATCATATCATTTTATCTATTGTAGGTATCGACAAAGTCCTGAATATAGGATACATGCGGGCTAAAAAAATCCAGGAAGATACTATCAAAAATTCTGGAATTCCTTATACAATCATTCGTGCTACCCAGTTTTATGAGCACACCAATACTATTATCGCAATACAGTCAACAGATGATAAAGTGCATATTTCTACACTGGATTATCAGCCCATAGCCGCTGAAGATGTTGCTCAGTTGGTTATAAAATTTGCTTTAGAATCAGCTAAAAATAGTATTGTTGAAATCGCAGGTCCTGAGCTTACTCCAATGGATGAATTTGTTTCCCGATACATAAACCTGACAAGACAGCATAAAACTGTGATTTCAGACAATGATAATAAATATATGTTTTTTGATTTTCCTAAAAGCGGTTTAGTACCCGAAGGAGCTCATACAAAAGGTAACATTTATTTTAAAGATTGGATAAAAGTTTAAAAAAACTGACAAAGGATTCGGTTATTCTCTAACAGCACCGGAATACTGATATCCTGACTAAAACAACATCCATCAGAGATAAGAAGCAATCAAAAAAAACTCCGCAAAATTGCGGAGTTTTATATCTTATAGCTGTTACAAAGTTAGTATTCCGGAGCATTAACCTGAATAGTGAAAAATACTTCGGTTAGCTTCAAAAATTTCTATCATTCGCACATAAACTTTATTGTAATGAGCTTTTGTTTTGAATACTTTCCGGATAGTTAATGAACCATCGTTACAGCATCATCTCCATTATTAACAACCATTTTTTTGATTTTACGCTTGCCTATCAGCAAAACAAACAACGCAATAAGAGTAGTTGAAGTCATAATCATTACCATAGGTGCAATGGAATCTTTTACAAAAAGCCCTACTCCAAATGAAGCCAGTGCCCCAAGTCCTAATTGTGTGGCTCCCATCAATGCTGATGCACTTCCGGTATTTCTGGTAAAAGGTGCCAGAGATAATCCTGCGGTATTAGGGTTTGAAATTCCCAGACAAGCCAGAAATAAAAACAACATCCCAATCGTTTCATACAAGCCTAAAAGGTTGTTTACGGCTAAAAGTAAAAAGATAAAACTAATCACTGACTGTGAAATTAAAGCGGTGAAAATCATTTGCTCACTGGTAAAACGCCTCAGTAAAACCGAATTCAACTGACTCGAACCGATAAAACTGACAGACATAATTGCAAAAATCCAACCGTAGGTTTCAGCATTGACTTTTAAAATATCCATAAAAATAATGGGCGATGCCGCCACATACGTAAACAAACCCGAGAAAGCAATAGCACCGGTAAAGGCATAAGTATGAAACTGCGGTACTTTTAAAATGGAAATAAAATTAGTAATAATCGGTTTGGGTTTCAGTGAAATAGATGCATCTGGTTTGTGTATATCAGGCAATCCCAACTGGGTAGCCAGCAGTACAAAAGCTCCCATTGCAGCCAGAATTAAAAAAACGGTATGCCAGCCGTAATAAGTCGTTACATAACCACCGGCTGTAGGAGCCAGCATTGGCGAAAGCCCTACTACCAGCATTAATTTAGACAAAACATTAGGCGTTTCTTTGGCAGGAAATAAATCACGGACCATCGCTAATGAAGCTACTGTTGCGGCACAACTACCCACAGCCTGCACAAAACGCAAACCGATAAAAGTATTGATATCCGTAACAAAAACACAGCCCAATGAAGCCAGAATATAAACCAGTAAGCCTATAAACAACGGTTTTTTTCGTCCAAAACGATCTAATAAAGGACCATACAACAACTGTCCAGCAGATATCCCTATAAAATAACTCGACAAACTCATCGAAACTTTAGCGACTGTCGTGTTCAAATCGGAGGCAATACCTGAAAATCCAGGCAAGTACATGTCTATCGAAAAAGGCCCAAGAGCAGTCATGGAACCTAAAATTAAAATGAGTTGGAAGTATCTGGACTTATTCATAATTATCAGAAAATCGTATTGTTTATTTTGCTGCAAAAGTAAGCCTTTACCAGCAATAAATCAGTATAGCCTACACTAATGCACCCAAACAGCTATCCGGAACAGCAAATGCATGAACTAAAGCTACCGCATCCGGACGTATGTCCCAGCACAACTGATTGACCATCTTACGGATGGCTTTTGTCTTCACAGCTTCCATATAGTTGTCTTCCAGATACCAGGCTTTGTTTTTCTCTATTTGAGAAAGCGCATACAACTGATACAATTGATTTAAAACCCGTTTTATTTCTTCCTCTTTGACTACTGCAATAGCAATTTGAAACTGTTCCAGAACCACACGATCCAGATAAGCTGACGCCACATCTATCATCTGGTGCTGCACCACATTAAAAGCATCATAAGCGTCTAAACCATCGTCAACTAATTTTTTAATACGCTTGGCTGCCGAAGCTAAAATGGTCTTTTCCCGGTGCTGAAAAGCCTGTAAATGAAACTCACTGTCTAATAAATGGGCTTCATCTGTTTTACGGATAGCGATAGGGTTTTTCTCCGCAAGAGCCGATTTGGCATTTTCATACACATAATTAATAATTCCGAAAGACCCCATCTCTCCAAAAGCTTTTCTGAATTCTGACAACCTGTTTTTAGCAACTAATTGCATCAAAACGGTATTATCTCCTTCAAAAGTGGTGTAAATTTCGGTGTCATTTTTTAAAGCATCAATCCGGTTTTCAGACAAATAGCCTTTCCCACCACAGGCTTCCCGGCATTCCTGTAAAATAGCCGTTGTACTCCAGGTAGAATAAGATTTCAACCCTGCTGCAAGGGCTTCAATCTCCTGCATTTCGGTTTCTGTTTTATTTAAAAAACGTTGTGTCAGGTATTGCAAAGCAAAATGCACCGCATAGGTTTTAGCCAGCGGAATCAGTAATCTTCGCTGGTGCATACGGTAATTCAGAATCGGAACTTCCGAACCGCCTTCGGGACCAAACTGTCTGCGCTGGTCACTGTATTTTATCGCAATAGTAAGGCCTGTTTTGGCTGCAGCCAATGCCGAACGTGGAATACCAATCCTGCCTCCTACTAAGGTTCCTAACATCGTAAAAAAACGTCGGTTATCACTTGGAATCGGACTTTCAAATGCTCCTTCTTCATTCACCGAAGCAAAACGATCCAGCATATTTTCTTTTGGGATAACCACATTATCAAACCGAATAGTACCGTTATCTACACCATTCAGTCCCATTTTATGACCGCAGTCACCAATAGTAATTCCTTTTAAAACCACACCGTTTTCATCACGCAACGGCACAATAAAAGCATTTACACCGTAGTCGGTTCCATCAATAATCAGCTTAGCAAAAACTGTCGCCATTTGCCCGTGCAGTGCTGCATTCCCTATATATTCTTTTTGCGCTTTAGGATGTGGTGTATGGATCGTAAAAGTCTGCGTTTCGTGATGGTAAGTTGCTGTAGTTTCCAATCCTTTTACATTCGAACCATGATGCGTTTCGGTCATTGCAAAACAGCCCGGCAACTTTAAAGTACCTATGTCTTTTAAATATTTAGCATAATGTTTCTCTGTCCCCAGCGATTGTACGCTCATACCCCAAAGCCCAAACTGTACGCCAAATTTAATCACCAGACTCAAATCATGGTAACTCAGCGTTTCCATAATTGCAAAATAGTCCGCTATATTTTCACCGCCATCATATTCCTCAGGATAAGCCATATTACCCAGATTTTCATCAGCCAGAATTTTGCACCAGTAATACACCTTTTGACGGTAAAAATTAATATCAGTTGTATTTTCTAAACGAAATTCCGGTCGGGAAATCACAGCTTTTACCTTATTAATAATCCCTGCCTGTGCTCCGTCTAAGAAATCTGTTAATTTCTGAACATCAAAGCTGGCATCTGTATGGTGTGTAACGGTAAGCGTTTCTGACCTGGTTCTGAAATTACTGAGTGCTTCTTCGCCCAGAATTCCTAAATCATTTTCCAGTTTTACAAACGAAGTTTCTAAACTTTGAATGACAGCATCATTATCGGATAACGCTAAGCTGATTTCAAAAATAGATTTTACAGCTGTATGTTCCTGAATAGTTTGTTCTATTTTATTTTTCCAGTCCGTAATATCCTGACGGGATGGTGGGTTAGAAATACTTGTTTTTGAAAGTAATTCTAGTTTTTCTTCTGTCGAAAGCCAGTCTTGCGAATTGATGAATTGCTGTAAAGTAGCAAACTCTTTTTTAGTTAAAAGATCATCAGACCAAACCAGATAGAAAAGGGGAATAAACGCCTGTAGTTTAGAATTTTCCATAAAATATATTTAGAAATGGGAACAGTTTATAAATAATAGATTATGAAAATACGGATTCTGATCTGGATTTGTTGTTAAGGTTCTGGTAATTTTAAAATCGTATTTATAAAAAATAAAAAAGCACTGGATAATTTCAGCTCATTCTACAAAATAATAATGAGGAAGCAGATGTTTTTAAAAGTCAAAATCCGTTTTAAATTCTGTTAACAGCAGAAATGATTGTATCTTGCAAACATTAAAAAAACAAAATTTACAATGAAACAACCATGTGTTATTTTTGATATGGACGGCGTGATTTGCCATACAAATCCACATCATGCAAAAGCTTTCGAAGTCTTTTTTGACAATTACAAGATTCCGCATACAAAACAGGAATTTGAAGAACATATGTATGGAAAACATAATGGTTATATTATGACGTATTTTTTTAAGCGTTCTATTGCCGGTGAAGAACTTAGAAAGCTTGAAGACGAAAGAGTCCATGTTTCGAGAGGTTTATAAAGATAAAGTAGAAACCATTCCACATTATTTAAAGTTTTTAGAAGAACTCAAATCGCATGATTTTAAAACAGCCGTTGCTACTTCTGCCCCACGTGCCAATCTTGATCTGATTGTAGGAACTTTAAAAATTGGTGATAAAATGGACTCTATGATGGCAAGCGAAGATGTTAACGCTCACAAACCCAATCCGGAGGTTTATTTAAAATCTGCTGAGCGCTTGGGAGTTGATCCAACTGACTGTGTTGTTTTTGAAGATTCTTTTTCAGGTGTTACAGCTGGAATTAATGCAGGTATGAAAGTAGTGGGTGTATTGAGTTCCCATTCAAAAGAGGAATTACCACTGTGTGACTATTATATCAATGATTACAGCGAAATAAATGCAGCAAAAATTTTAGAGTTATTAAATGACTAAAAATAAACTGCCGAAGGGCTGATTCTATAGGGTATTAGTGAAATAATCGTCACGAATTCACTAATTTTTTCATTCATGAATTCGTGGCAAAAAACCAAAGCAGAACTTCGAAGAATTTAACCTAAAGAGATTAAAGCCGTTTTTCCATAATATAATCTTCCATTAAATAACCATGTTCTAATTCGATATCAATTTCCTGCATGATTTCAAAACCCATTCTTTGATAGAAAGTCAACGCTTTATTGAATCGGTTGACATTTAGTAATAATGTATGAGACTGATTTTCTTCTGCAAAATCTGCTATGGCATTAATGAGCAGTTTACCAATTCCTTTGCCCTGAGATTCGGGCAGCATATAAATTTTATGAATTTTGGTAGCATCTCCATCTTCATAATGATGTTCGAAAGAAGCGAAACCTAAACACATCTCATTTTCTTTTGCTAAGATAAATTCGTGACCGTTTGCTATATTCTTCCGCAAAGCTTCATCCGAATAAAAGGCTTGGAGCATATAGTCCAATTGCTCTTTAGACAAAATCTCGCCATAAGTAAGTGGCCAGGTTTTATAAGCTATTTCGGTAATCGTTTTTAAATCAGCCAGCGTAGCTTTAACAATATCTATCATTCGGCTATTCTGTTGTGAAAATTCTGTTTTCCTGTTCGCTTACACGAATAAAAGTAGTTCTTTTAGTCAGCTCTTTCAATCGGGAAGCTCCTACATAAGTACAACTGCTGCGTAAACCACCCAAAATATCCAAAACCGTATCTGCTACATTACCTTTAAAAGGAATTTTAACTGTTTTACCTTCACTGGCTCTGTATTCGGCAACACCGCCTACATGCTTGTTCATTGCTGTAGCGGAACTCATACCGTAAAACTGTTTGAATTTTTTGCCGTTAATTTCCAGTAGTTCTCCCCCACTTTCGCTATGACCGGCGAGCATTCCGCCCAACATCACAAAATCAGAACCTGCACCAAAAGCCTTGGCTACATCTCCCGGACTGGTACATCCCCCGTCACTAATAATATGTCCGCCTAAACCATGAGCGGCATCGGCACATTCTATAATTGCTGAAAGTTGCGGATACCCCACTCCTGTTTTGATTCTCGTAGTACAAACCGAACCCGGTCCAATACCCACTTTGATGATATCGGCGCCAGCCAAAAGTAATTCTTCTACCATTTCACCTGTAACCACATTACCTGCAATAATTACTTTGTCAGGAAATTGTTTTCGGGTTTGTTTTAAAAAATTCACAAAATGCTCCGAATAACCATTGGCAACATCAATACAAATGAATTTCAGTAAAGGATTATCAGTAACAATTTCGATTACTTTTTTGAAATCATTCTTGCCTGTTCCGGTGCTAACCGCTATATAATTGTAAAAATCAGCAGTAGCATTTTTTAAAAAATCATTCCATTCTGAAACCGAATAATGCTTATGAATAGCGGTGAATAATTTGTGCTTAGCCAGTTCAGTTGCCATTTCAAAGGTTCCCACCGTATCCATATTAGCAGCCATAATGGGAATACCACTCCAGCTTGCAGTACTATGCAAAAACTTAAATTCTCTTTCTAAGGAAACTTCAGCTCTGCTTTTTAGTGTAGAACGTTTGGGTCTGATCATGACATCTTTAAAGCCTAATTTCAAATCGCTTTCTATTCGCATAATTATCACTTTTTAGTGGGTTATCGAAAAATATATTTTACTTTTCTTAAAAGTAATGAATTTTATGCGGGAATTGTGCAAAGAAAAAAGAGACTTATCAACGATATATTAACCGTGAATCGTTTCGCCTTTACCGTAATTAGCAATAACAGATTCTTCGAATGCTAACCATTCTCTCCAGCGTTTTTCTACATCGATTCCTTCGCCATATTTTCGGGCATAAGTAATAAATGTGGTGTAATGTCCTGCTTCACTTTCCATTAATTCTCTGTAAAAAACTGCTAATTCTTCATCCTGAATATTTTCCGAAAGCACTTTGAAACGCTCACAGCTTCTGGCCTCAATCATAGCCGAAAACAATAATCTTTCTACCAGACCAGAAACACGGCTTCCGTCAGCACTCCTTTTCATGTATTGGTACAATTCGTTTACATAATCATCTTTGCGCTCGCGACCTAATTTTAATCCGCGCTTGATGATTAAATTGTGCACCTGCTCAAAATGATCGATTTCTTCTTTGGCTAAAGCCAATAAATCTTTAACCAAGTCCTGATGTTCCGAATTGTTGGTAATAATAGTAATCGCATTGGTAGCTGCTTTTTGTTCGCACCAGGCATGATCCGTCAGAATTTCTTCTATATTTTTCTCTACAATATTTACCCATCGTGGGTCTGTTGGCAATTGTAATCGTAATACGTCCATATTTTTAGTCTTAAAGTTTGAAAATCAAAAGTTGTAAAGCCAAAAAATAAAAGTCGAAGATCAAAACTAAAATAGAAATTGGCATTCCATTTTAAGACTTTTAATCTTCGACTTTAAGACTTTATGACTACTATTTAGAAAACGAAAATCGCTCTTTCGCTCATCATTTCGTTTACTTCTTCAGCAACTTCTTCGGTAACATCTTCGTTAGTATGATTCATCAATACTTTATCAATCATAGCAACAATAGTTTCCATATCTTCTTCTACTAAACCACGAGTGGTGATTGCAGCAGTTCCAACACGGATACCGGAAGTTACAAATGGAGATTTGTCATCAAATGGAACCATATTTTTATTTACAGTGATTTCTGCTTTTACCAATGCATTTTCAGCATCTTTTCCAGAAATTCCTTTGTTTCTTAAGTCAATTAACATCATGTGGTTATCAGTACCTCCAGAGATGATATCGTATCCTCTTTTTACAAAAGCATCCGCCATTGCATTAGCATTCTTTTGCAATTGACGTGCATAAGTAAAGAACTCATCTTGTAAAGCTTCACCAAAAGCAACCGCTTTAGCAGCGATAATGTGCATTAATGGTCCACCTTGATTTCCAGGGAAAACCGCTAAGTCTAATAAAGAAGACATCATTCTAACTTCTCCTTTTGGAGTCGTTAATCCCCATGGGTTTTCGAAATCTTTCCCCATCAAAATCAAACCACCTCTTGGTCCACGTAGTGTTTTGTGAGTTGTAGTAGTTACAATATGACAGTGAGGAATTGGGTCGTTTAATAAACCTTTAGCAATTAAACCTGCCGGGTGAGAAATATCAGCCATTAAAATAGCTCCTACGCTATCAGCAATTACTCTGAAACGCTCAAAATCCATATCACGGGAATAAGCCGAAGCTCCTGCGATGATTAATTTTGGCTGTTCTTTAGTTGCAATTTCCTGAATTTTATCATAATTCAAACGACCTGTTTCTTTCTCAACACCGTAGAAAACCGGGTTGTAAACACGTCCTGAAAAGTTAACCGGCGAACCGTGAGTCAGGTGTCCTCCGTGAGATAAATCAAAACCTAAAATTTTATCACCTGGTTTCAAACAAGCGTGAAAAACGGATGCATTTGCCTGAGAACCAGAGTGTGGCTGAACGTTAGCATACGCAGCTCCAAACAATTCTTTTGCTCTGTCAATAGCAATCTGCTCAACAATATCTACTACTTCACAACCTCCGTAATATCTTTTTCCAGGATATCCTTCTGCATATTTGTTTGTTAAAACTGAACCAGCAGCTTCCATTACTTCATCACTTACAAAGTTCTCAGAAGCAATAAGTTCTAAGCCATGTATTTGTCTTTCTTGTTCTTCAAGAATAAGTTCAAAAATTTGTTTGTCGCGTTGCATTTTTTAGATTTTAAATAATTTAGCGCAAAAATACAAAAAAACGTTTGTTAAACTGATAGATTATGATATATTTGATATATAATTTTCAACAAAACATTAACACAATATGCCAATATCAGCCAACGATACCAAAAGAAAATCCTGGATTGAAGTTCCTGAAAATAGTGATTTCCCAATCCAGAATATTCCTTTTGGAGTTTTCTTAACAAAAGAAAATGTAGTGACGGTAGGAACCCGTATTGGAGATTCCGCAATTGATTTAGGAGCATTACAACAATTAGGATATTTTTCCGGTATCGAATTAACCGATGATATGTTCATGCAGGATACTCTGAATGATTTTATTTCAGACGGAAAAAAAACCTGGCGATTGGTACGCAATCGCATTGCTGATATTTTTGACGAAAACAATCCAAAATTGCGTGATAACACTTCACATAAAGACATTATTATTTTTAATATTGAGGAAGTAGAAATGCAATTGCCGGTCTTAATAGGCGATTATACTGATTTTTATTCCAGTAAAATTCACGCTTCCAATGTTGGAAAAATGATTCGTAACGAAGAAAATGCCTTGTTACCCAACTGGCCTCAAATGCCGATAGGCTATCACGGCAGAAGTTCTACAATAATTCCTTCGGGAATACCGGTTCACAGACCTATTGGGCAGACTTTACCTCAGGACGGCTCTACACCTGTTTTTGGAGCTTCGCGTTCCATAGATTTCGAATTAGAAACCGCTTTTATCACTACCGATGCAAATGTAATGGGCGAAATGATTCCTATCAGCGAAGCCGAAGATTATATTTTTGGGATGGTTTTATTGAATGACTGGACTGCACGTGATATACAAAAATGGGAATACATGCCCTTAGGTCCTTTTTTATCTAAAAGCTTTGCCAGTTCCATATCGCCATGGATTGTAACCATGGATGCCTTAGAACCTTTCAGAGTTGCCAGCCCAAAACAAAATCCCAGTCCGCTTCCTTATTTACAACAAAAAGGAAAACATTCTTTTGACATCAATCTGGAAGTAAGTATTGAACCTGAAAATGCTGAACCTACTATTGTTTCTAAATCTAATTTTAAGCACATGTACTGGACAATGAATCAGCAATTAACTCATCATACTTCGAATGGTTGTCGGGTAAATTCAGGTGATATGATGGGTTCCGGAGCTATTTCAGGACCAACAGAAGACAGTTACGGCTCTATGTTAGAATTGACCTGGGGAGGAGAAAAACCACTGAAATTGAATGACGGTACAGAACGTAAATTTATCAATGATAACGACACTGTAATCATTAAAGGCTTTTGCGAGAACAGCCAGGTACGCATCGGTTTTGGAGAAGTTTGCAGTAAATTACTTCCGCCGTTTGTAAGGAAATAAAAAAATAATTATAAATAAGAAGTCCCTTTCCGTTTTAACAGAAAGGGACTTTTTTATTGCTACAGAGTAACGAATTACTTGTTTCCTTTTTCGAAATCAGCAACAAACTGAGCCAATCCGATATCAGTTAATGGGTGTTTCAATAAACCGTAAATTGACGACAATGGTCCTGTCATAACATCAGCACCTATTTTAGCACAGTTTACGACGTGCATAGTGTGACGTACAGAAGCAGCAAGAATTTGAGTTTCATAACCGTAGTTATCATAAATATCTCTGATTTCCTGAATTAGGTTCAATCCATCAGTAGAAACGTCATCTAATCTTCCTAAGAATGGAGAAACATAAGTAGCTCCTGCTTTAGCAGCTAATAAAGCTTGACCAGCAGAGAAAACTAAAGTTACATTCGTTTTAATTCCTTTATCAGAAAAATATTTAGCAGCCTGAACACCTTCTTTAGTCATAGGTAATTTCACAACAATTTGCTCGTGTAATTCCGCTAATTCCTCACCTTCTCTAACCATTCCTTCAAAGTCCAAAGCGTTTACTTCAGCACTTACATCACCATCTACAAGATTACAAATGTCAACATAATGTTTTAAGATGTTATCTTTTCCGGTGATTCCTTCTTTAGCCATCAAAGACGGGTTTGTAGTTACACCATCTAATACACCTAAAGATTGTGCTTCTTTAATTTGAGCTAAATTAGCTGTGTCAATAAAAAATTTCATAATTTATATATTTAATTGTTTTTAGATTTCCTTTAAAAAGTGTTTATTTAACACTTAAAATTTATTTAATGCTCGCAAATTTACAATTTATATTACTTAGTTGAATTATTTTTATTCAATTCTTTTAATTCATCACGTATTTCTTCCAAAACGTTTAAATAAATCATCTCAAAATAATTCTGCCTTATTACAATTTATAATGATTCATCAGCATTTTTTCATATACCTTATCCGGTAATACACGTTTTAATACAATGGAGAATTTTTGCAAAAATGCACCTACCTTATAATGTACATTAGGATTTTTGTTTTGAATAATGTTGTAAACCGCAGCGGCCATATCATCTGGATTACTCCCACTGTCCACGTGTTCGTCCATCATTTTCAAAGTATTTCCATAAGGAATCTCATAAGCAGATCCTTTAATCAAAGGCGCATGAAAACGTCCCGAAGCAATATTAGTGGCAAAATCTCCCGGAGCTACGTTTGTAATATGAATCCCAAAAGACTTCACTTCCATTCGTAAAGCTTCGGTTATTAATTCTAAAGCTCCTTTGGATGCTGAATAGACACTTCTATATGGCAAACCCATATATCCCGCAATCGAAGTGACATTAATTATTAATCCTGATTTTTGCTCACGCATTTGTGGCAACACCGCTTTCATCACTTCAATAGGACCAAAAAAATTGGTTTCAAAATTATTCTTGATTTCCGAAGTTGGAATTTCTTCTAACGGACCTGTTATTCCTACACCAGCATTATTTATTACCACATCAATCCTTCCTGATGTAGCAATTATTTTAGCAACAGCCCCTTGAATACTTTCAATATTTCTAACATCCAGAGTTACTAAAGGAAAAACAGAATTCAAAACCTTTTCAGGATTTCTACTGGTACCATAAACTGTAAAGCCTTTGTGATGTAAAAATTCCCCAATAGATTTTCCTATTCCTGAAGAACCACCGGTAATCAATACGACTTTGCTCATTTTCTTAAGTTAAAAAGTTATGGGTTATGAGTCATGAACTATGGGTTATGTGTACACACCTAACTTCTAACTCTTAACACTTCCCAAAAGGGTAAAAATAAAAAAATCCTCCCGAAGGAAGACTACTTTTGTTCTATTTCTGAAAAAAATCTGACTTGCATTAACAAACAGATTAAATAAAAAATGGCAAGCGACCTACATCGCACCGCTCAACCGCTTACCCTTGCTATGTTCCCATCCTGGGGGAGTCAGCAGGAGCTGGTCGTGTAGGACTTGCCGGTGCAAATATACAATCTTTTTATATTTTTGCAAGCGCTTTTGTATGCTTAAAATAACATTGTATATTAGACTTTTTAAAATTCACATCATGAAAAAACATAACTTACTATCTTTCATTTTATTAGGAACCCTGTTTTCTAATTGTGGAGATACAAAAAAAAGAGAAAATACTATATTTAATTTTGACACCTCCAAAATTTCGGCTCAATATCAGCCGCAAGAAACGGTTGATTTGGCTATTTTGAATCCAAAATCCAAGCAAGTCGATAGTATTGTGTACTATGTTAACGATGCTAAAGTTAAAACGGTAAAAGGATTAGAGAAACTTTCTTTTGAACTTAAAGATCAAAAATTAGGGTATCAAAATATCAAAGCCTTAGTTTATTTTGAAGGTGAAAATGCTGAAACTACAACCAGAATTGAAGTGGTCTCGAATGTTACTCCCAAATTATTAAAGTACAAAATTGTTAATACATATCCACATGATACCGCTTCATTTACCGAAGGTTTAGAGTTTTATAAAGATACTTTATACGAAAGCACAGGGCAAAAAGAGAATTCTTATTTTAGAAAATACGATTATAAAACCGGAAAAATTTTCCAACAAATCGACTTAGAAAAAGGGAAATATTTTGGAGAAGGAATCACTTTTATCAATGGAAAATTATTCCAACTAACCTGGCAGGAAAAAACAGGTTTTATTTATGATGCCAATACCTTAAAACTGGAAAAAACGTTTGCTTACACCAAAGATATTGAAGGCTGGGGAATGACTAATGACGGCAAATACATTTACCAATCGGACGGAACAGAGAAAATCTGGAAGATGGATCCTGAAACGCAAAAAATGGTGGATTATATTAACGTATATTCGGGAAGTGCTAAAATTAAATCGGTAAACGAGTTAGAATTAATCAATGGCAAATTCTATGCTAATATTTGGCAAAAGGATGCTATAGCTGTTGTAAATCCTGAAAGTGGCGCTGTTGAAGGAATTATTGATATGTCAGGATTAAGAAAACTGATTAAAGCAACTACTGAGGATGTCTTGAACGGAATTGCATACAACCCTAAAACAAAAACTATTTTTGTTACCGGAAAAAACTGGGATAAAATGTTTGAAATAAGCGTTTCGGAATAATTATTTCCTGATAGAAATCTAAAAAATCGTCTCGTTTTTTTAGAACGAGACGGTTTTTTTATGCAAAATTTCAGCTAGTAATTATGAGACTGATTCAATAGCCGTTCGGGATAATCAGTTATTATACCGTCTACTTTTAAATCAAGCATTTTTTGTACATCCTCCTGATTATTAACCGTCCATGGAATAACTTTAATATGCTTTGCTCTTAGTGAATCTAAAAACACAGCACTTACTAATTTATAATTTGGACTGTAAATCTGAGGTTTAAAAGTCAGTTCCCTGAGGTTTTTATCAATCCCTGGTTTAGAAGTTAACAAAGCTATTTTAACCTTTGGATATTTCTTATGCAACACATTTAAAAGATAAGGATCAAAAGACTGAATATTCATAAATGATTCGATTCCTTTTTCCTGAATAACTTTCATCACTAAATCAACAAATTCCTCCGGCTGTGGCTGACTGATACCGTATTCTTTTTTTTCAGATTTGATTTCGATATTATACCTCACTCTTTTATAATGATTTTTTGCTATTTCTTTTTCAACACTATCAATTACCTCAGCCAGTAACGGTTTGTATGTTTTTAACTTTTTCTGTTGTGGAAAAAGAGGATTTCCATTAGAACCACTATCAAAGTTTTTGATACTGTCGTAATTCATTGCATATAAGTTATAGGTTTTCTCTTTTTCTTTTGCAATAGCGAGACCATCGGGAGTTGTCACATACAAAGAAGACATAAAAGCTTCATGGGAAACCACTACTTTTTTATCTTTAGAAATCACCACATCCAACTCGATTACATCTGCTCCTTTATGGATAGCACTTAAAAAGGCCGGAAGTGTATTTTCGGGAAAATTTCCCCGATCACCACGATGCCCCTGCACTTCAATATGCTGTTTTTTGAACGCCTCTTTTTTAGTTTTACATCCAAAAAAAACTACAAAAAACAACAGCAGTACACTTATTTTATAACTATTCATTTTATAATGTATCAATTCTGTAACTTCCGCTTGCGGTATGTGTTTTCCCAAACATATCTGTAGCTTTTATTTCTACTTTATGCGTTCCTAATTCCAGATTGGCAGGGATTTTTCCTTTCCAGACATGGGTTGAAGCGGAAGGATCAGAAGACCTTCTTCCCGGCATTAATTTTTCCGCTAAATCCCATTCGTATACTAATTCTACATACGAAGGATCGGCTTCTACAACGCGTTCCATGGCTTTCCATTCGCCATTATCAACCCGGTAAACCAATTGATCATTTTCTCCTCCCATAAAGAAATTAACGTACAATGCCGATTTCGTGTTTTTCCCTTTGGCAACCACTTTAGGTAAAAAAACATTCATTTGATGTTCTTTTTCTTTTCCTGCTGCTTTATAATCCACTGTATACGTATTGCCTTTGAAATGAATAAACGCATATCCTTTAGGAGTTCCGTCGCGCATTACTGAAATAGGAATTCCTTTTTTGTCTAATTTCCCCGAATACCAGTCTCCTGAAGTGGTTCCTACATTGTAATGATGATGCGGTTTATTTTGCAGCCAGCCTTGTTCTTTTCCTAAAAAATCCTGACGTTGTAAATGAGTATGTGCCGATAAAGACAAGGTATTAGGGAAATCTTTTAGCAAAGAAAATAATTGCTCACGATCGGCATCTCTAAACGAATCATCTTTGGCATCAAGTTCACTTATTGGAATATGGAAAGCCAGTACAATCAGGTTATTTTTAGGTACAAATTTTAAATCATTTTCAATAAATTGCAATTGTTCCGGGGTAAAACCTCCCCAATAGCCTTTGCTGTCTCTGGGATCCGGATATAATACATCATCCAAAACTATAAAATGTACTTTTCCATAATTAAAAGCATAATTAGCAGGTCCAAAATGCGCTTCGTAAGTTTCATCGGCCAAATCGTCCCGGGTAGCATCAAAATTAAGGTCGTGGTTCCCTAAAAGATTGTACCATGGAATTCCAACTTTTTTTACTGTTTGAATATAAGGATTGAACAAACTTAAATCATTGCCTACAAGATCTCCCATACTAAGACCAAATGACACATTCTTAACACCTTCCACCTCAGCCACAATTCCTCTGTAAAAATAATCCACCTCTTCTAAATTATAAGGCTGTGGATCACCAAAAATAAGTGCTGTAAATTGTTCTTCTTCCTTTTGAGGAATCAAAGCAAAATCCACCGATTCAGGTAATTTACCTGTTGGATCCACACCCTCAAATTTCATTTTGGGAGAACCTGAAGGTTTATGAATATAAAAAAACTGCGGCTTGTTATTCTCGTCGATACGAACTCTGTAAGCTGCCGGTTTTATTACTGTAATAATAGCATCATTTTTAAGGGGTAATTCATACTGCCCTTTATTATCCGAAAGCACTACTTCAACCCCATTGCTTACAGCAACATTAGCAATTCCTTTTTCGTTTTTGTCTTTCTTTCCGTTGTTGTTTTTATCTTCAAAAACAACGCCTTTTACCGTATGCTGAGCAGAAACAGCCAGCGTAAAAAACAGCATTATACTGCTGATAATATTTTTTTTCATTTTTTATTTTTTATTAATTATCCCACCATACTTTAGTATTAATATCATCTGCACCTATCATCTGCACCGCTTCCTTATAATTGTCTACATTATACAGTTGCTGGTCAGTAGGAAAAGTAAATCGGGACGGCATAACAGCATTGTTTCCCATGGCTGCAGTTGTAGGCAAAACAGGTAAACCGGTTCGGCGGTATTCAAACCATTGCTGATAATCTGTAAAGTAGAGTGCATAATACTTTTGCAACATGATTTGCTCCAGTGTTCCGTTGTATTGCACTACAGTATTATCAAAATAATTTGCAGGCATCACCGCTTTTACTTGTTCAACAGCTGCTTTAATTCCGTTTTTATAATGAGTTTCTGCATCAGAAATAAAACCGCGTTGGGCTAATTCGGCTTTAATGAATTCAACTTCTGCATACGTTAATAAGAAGATTTGCATAGGATTTATAACTTGTGCCTGCATTAAAGTAGAAGCATTGTATTGAAATTGAGAATCGGCTCCTTCATACCCGCTTGGTATTCCTTTATATCCAATAGCATTATTTTGTAAATCTCTGGCAACTGTTGCAATAATATTCCTTCTTGGGTCATTAAAATTATTAAGATTCTCCAGGAAAAAAGAAGCCATTTTAGCTCCTAACGGAAAATCCTGAGGTCTTCCCCATGGCGATACATTAGGTGTCACTCCGGTAACCTGCAATATTGCGGACTCGGCTGTATTGGTAAAAACAGGATACTTAACAGCGTCTTCTGCCATTGTTTTTAATTTGGCAAAAGCATTCGTTTCTGTTCGGTTGGATATTCTTAGCAGCAATCTCATGTGAAGAGAATTAGTGAATTTTTGCCACTTTTTCACATCGTTATGAAACAAAATATCTTCGGCATATATCATCGCTTTAGTAGTGTACATGGCATTGGCTTTTTCTAAATCAGCCAAAATAGTTTCATAAATAAATTGTTGGGTATCATACTTTGGATATAAAATACCATCCTCCGAACGTACCGCTTCTGTCATTGGAACAGGACCAAAAATATCGGTAAGATTAGCATAAACCAGTGCATTAAGAGTTAGTGCAATTGCTTCATAATTAGCATCTTCATATTTTTGAGCAGCCATTCGCATTTCTCTGATATTAGCCAGATATTTATAATAGGTATTCCACGAAGAGTTTCCTATACTGGGACTGACATCATATCGGTGCAGACCTCCGGAAACACTGGGAAACGGCAGAGAAACCTGCATTAAATCAAAAGTTACACTCGCACTTCTGGTAGCATTATGTGAAGCAATTCCGTAAATTATCGGGTTTAACAATGTTCCCGGACTGATAGCCGAAATCCTGTTAGGGTCATCATTAACATCTTTAAAATCATTTGAGCAAGCTGATACTAAAAAAAGCAGCGCAAAAGTTGCAACTAAATAGTTTATTCTTTTCATTATTTTTAAATTAGAAATTTACTTTTAAATTAAATCCATAACTCGCCGGTGATGGCATTTGTCCCATTTCGAGCCCTGGCAAAATAGTATCCCCGTTTAAGGCTCCTACCTCAGGATCATAGATTGGAAAATCACTTATTACAGCCAAGTCCCTACCAAAAACACCTAACTGAACCGATTCCAGATTTGTATTTTTCAACCATTTTTTAGGAAAATCATATTGTAAGCTTACTTCACGTAGTTTAGCAAAAGAAGCATCAAAAGAGTTTGATTCTATATTTGCCCTGCGGTAATAGCGCGTGTACCAGTCCGGAGTACCTGCCTTTGTGGTATTAGGGGAATAAGAACCGTCACTATTCAGGACTACACCGTCCCCAATTATAAATCCGTCTTCTCTACCCATATAAGTAGAAGTCAGTTTTCCTTGTTCCATTAATTTATGGTGTGTTTGCGAATACACGATTCCACCATACTGACCGTCAATAGTCACTCCTATTCTAAAATTTCCAATAGTAAAATTATTGACAAATCCCGCTTTCCAGTCCGGACTTGCATCTCCTATATACTGAATTTCTTCCGGATAGGCCGGTAATCCCGCAGCATCATACACAATTTTGCCTTCCGGAGATCTTACAAATCCAAATCCGTAAATAGCAGTAGCAGTCCCTCCTACTTTTGCAATAATAGAAGCAGTACCCCCTTCGCCAATAATTTGTTGTCCATTAATTCCATCCGGCAGATCCATCACTTTATTCCAGTTGCGGGACCAGTTTAACGAAGTTTTCCATTTAAAAACTTTTCCGTCAAAAACCTTACCTCCAAAAACCAATTCCACTCCCCGGTTTCTCACTTCTCCTGCATTTAAAATCGCATCACTATATCCTACACTCCAGTCCAGCGGTACTTTAATAATTTGATTTTTAGTTCTACTTTCATAAACTGTTGCATCAAAATTTAATCTTTTATTCAGCATTAAAAGCTCAAAACCGGTCTCAAAACTGGAAGTAATTTCAGGCTTAAAGTTTTCATTATTCTTTAGAGAAGGTAATATTGCTGAACTTGCGAAAGCATTTTGGTCATAATATTTTTTGGTTCTGTAAGGCTCTGTATCATTTCCTACCTGAGCAAATGAGAATCTGTATTTAAGATAATTTATACTTTTAGGCAAATTCAGCATTTCTGAAACTATTAAACTGGTATTCACCGAAGGATAGAAAAAGGAATTGTTTGCCTCAGGAAGTGTACTCGATTTATCATTTCTTCCTGTTACATCAATAAACAATAGGTCTTTAAAAGAAAAAGAAACCAAACCATACAAACTATTTACTTTTTTGTATCTGTCTCCGGCTGAAATATTAGGCATATTCACTCCGTTAGAAAGTTTATACACGTCCGGAACCACTAATCCTTCCACACTGGCACTTAAGCTTTTATACTTATAACTTAAAGCATTTCCTCCAAAAGAAGCTGAAAGTGAAAAAGCCTCACTAAATTTCTTTTTGTAAGACAATAAAAAATCGGAATTGGTTTCTGTTTTGGAAACATCCTGTCTGCTGAAATATCCTTTCGCATAGCGATTTATACTATATGGTCTGTATTGTTCCCTGTTTTGGGTATAAGTATTTATAGCGGTTCGTACCATTAAGTTCAGATTAGGTAATAAATCAATCGTCGCGGATATATTCCCCACCAGCTGGTTGCTTTCCAATGAATTGGTCGCTTCGTAAGCAATAAGATATGGATTGTCGATATAAGAACTAAAAGGATGTACCTGTGCAATATTCTCTGCTCCTTTTTCCCAAATTGGTCGGTACCAGTCTAAAGGGATATTAGGTTGCTGAAAAATCATAAAATAAGCAATCGAACCATTATTATATCCGGTTGAAGGCAAATTGTCACTACTTCTGTTGTTATAATTCACAGAAGTATTCAGTTTTATTCTATTAGAAATCTGATAGTTAGCATTTACAGCAGCAGTAATACGTTCAAAACCGGTATTAGGCATAATCCATTCATTTTTAGAGTGCCCAAAAGAAGCACGCATAGAACCGTTTTTATCGCCTCCTTGTAAGGAAACATTATTATTTATGGTAAAACCTGTTCTCCAGAAATCTTTGCGATTGTCTTTATAAGGTTTCCATAACTCTCTCTCTGCTGACTGACCTTCTGTTACAGGATCGTATTGGTAAAAATATTGTCCTTCAAAGGCAGGTCCCCAGGCTGAACTTGTTCCTCCTGTGCTTGTCCCGTCTGCTGAACTTCCATACGAATAATACGGATTTCCGTCTTTATCAAATGATCGTCCTGTTCCCTGACCGTATTTATACTGGTAGTCCGGCCATCTCTGGATGACATCGAAAGTAACCCCTGAATTCAGAGTAACACCAAAACCCTTTGCTTTTTTCCCTGATTTAGTCGTGATAATTAAAGCACCATTGGCAGCTCTGTTTCCATAAAGTGCTGTTGCTCCTGCTCCTTTTAAAACAGTAACACTTTCTATATCATCTAAGTTTAAATCGGAAATTCCGTTACCGTAGTCTATTGGAGAATCCTGCCCCATATACGCACTACTTGAACCTGAGGTAGTCATTTCAGTATTTACCGGAACACCATCCACAACAATTAATGCATAATTTCCTTTAGGATCTAAGGAGTTATTTCCTCTTAAAGTAATTTGTTGTGAATTTAAAGGTCCTGATCCGGTTGAAATAATATTTAAACCTGCTACCTTTCCTTTTAATCCTGAAGACCAGTTATTAGGTGTTGTTTGTGCTAAACTTTCTGATTTTACTGTTTCCTGTTTAAATCCCAAACGTTTTTCTTCACGTTTAATTCCCAGTGCTGTTACTACAACTTCATTTAATTCATTCGTATCCATCTTCAGTATTACTTTTACTAAAGCAGAATTGGTTACTTTAACTTCTTTTGTTGTAAAACCTACATAGGAAATTACTAAAACAGGATTTGGAGTATTTACATCAATAGTAAAATTTCCATCAATATCAGTCATAGCACTATTCTGAGTATTTTTTTCCAAAACAGAAACCCCTGGTAAAGGCATTCCCTGTTCATCAGTGATCATACCTTTTACTGTTTTCTGAACCTGATTTTCTTTGATAACGCTTACAGTATTGTTGATTTTTTTAAATATAAATCCTGTCTTATCAGCGATTATTTTAAGTACCTGATCTACACTTTCATCTTTGGTTTTTATAGAAATGTGCTGTGAAGTGTGTGCTATCTGTTCATCAAAAACAAATGTTAATGAACTTCTTTTTTCTATAGCATCAAAGACTTCGGTGATGGAAGCATTTTGAATATCTAAAGAAATTTTGAGTTGTTCTTCCTTCGAATAAATTTTTCCGGAAGCAAACAGTGAAGTCAACATAAAAAAAATGAAAGAAAAATGGTAAAACTTTTTCTTTAAAAACTGATATAAAAATTGTACGTTTGTGTTCATTAGTATGGGCTATATTTTTTTAGTCATTTAATTAAAACCTGTTTCTGTTGCAACCAGAAACGGGTTTGTTTTTTTAATAATTAGTGGTATCTCTTCTTATAATAATTTTGTTTTTAGTTAAATAATCGATTTTTATTTTTTTTACAAAAGCAATACTGGCGAGTACATTATCCAGTTTTTCTTCTTTAAATTTTCCGTTAATTATTAATTTTTCCAATTGTGTATCTTCAAAAACAATATCTACATTATACCAGTTCTCTAATATTTTTGCAGTTTCTGCCAATGTGGTCTGTTTTAGAATAATAATATTATCAACCCAGGCTATTTTCTCTCTGCTCTGTTCTTTAGTAACATTGAAAACAGCATTTTTAAAATCGGCCTGTTGATTTTTCGTCAGAATAACTTGTTGTCCTGAATAAGCATTCAGTGCTACAGTACCGGTCAGTACGCTGACTTTTGTAGGGTTTTCCGAATAGGAATTAATATTAAATGAAGTCCCTAATACTTTCAGGGTCATATCATGCATGCTTACAATAAACGGTTTTTCAGGATTTCTTTTTACTTTAAAATAAGCTTCCCCAGTGAGTTTAATATTTCGTGTTTCTCCGAATGTTTCAGGATAAGAAATACTGCTGTTTCGGTTCAATACTACGATACTGCCATCTTGCAAAATGATTTCTTTTTTTTCTCCTCTGTTTGTGATCTGAACAACCTGACCGGGAACTAATGACTGTTTAATCAGAAAACCTATTCCGATTGCCAGAACCAAAACAGCAGCCACTCGCTTTATTTTTACCGACAGTGTTTTTTTTCTGATTTTAGTTCTGGCAGCATAAACCGCATCTGCCATTTTCTGTCCTTTTTTATCCGAAAGCAAAACGATATCCATGTTGGCTCTATGCTGCATTTCCTCCAAAAATGTTTCTACATTCCTTTTTTCGGCATCATTGCATTCATTTTCGGCGTATTTTTTTGCAATGATTCTAAACTGTTCCTGATTCAAAATAATATGATTTTAACTATAAGTCACATTTTTCAGAACAAACAAGTAGTGGAATCTTTAGCCTTAACTTTTTCTTAAAACCAATAGAAATCCGGTTAACATTAAAGAAACATTTGGTGTAAATGAGAAGAAATTGTTGAACGAAGTGTTTTTAAAGCATTACTAATATGCTTTTCAACTGTATGAATAGAAAGATTGAGTTTACTGGCAATTTCCTGATTGGAATATTCATCAAAACGACTCATTAAAAAAACTTCTCTGCACTTAGGAGAAAGCTCATTGACGCGCATCATTATTTCTTTTTCAAAATCTTTATACTCAATATCATCAATGGTATTGGCAGAGCTACCTATAAATTCTAAAACATCAAGATGTTCCTGTGTAAATTTTAAATCCCTGATATGATTTGCTATTTTATATTTAACAGCTTTAAAAAGATAAGATTCTAAATTCAATACCGTTGCAGTTTCAATATTTTTCCAAAAGCTGATAAAAATTTCCTGAACAATATCTTCACAAACTTCTTCTTCTTTAAAGATATTATAAGCATAAGTGTACAGGCGTTTCCAATATCGGTCAAAAATCACATCAAAGGCTAAATTATTGCCTTTTTTAAGCCGAAACTGCAGCTCTTCATCTGACATTGATTTTAAATCCATTTTCATAATGACAAATAAAATCAATCTTTTGTACTGCCGCTAATTATTGATTTTAAGTTTTTGTTAACTCTCTTTTCATTTGGTTTGTATCAAAAATCTTCTGATATAAACATCCGAAATACAGTAATTGACATCAAAAAAATAAGTCTATATTGATTTTATTTAGAATAATTAAAAATAATTTGTTTAAGAAATATTTAGCATATACTTTTGCAGAATAATTTTAAATCACGTTTTAAATGAAAATGATTCATCTGCAAAAAGTTTTATTCTCGCTTCTGCTTTTAACTTCGGTTCATATGATTGGACAAAATTTTGGAAGGATTAAGGGAAAAATTACGCTGAGTGACAATTCACCTGCCGAAAGTGTAGCGGTAGCTCTAAAAAATACAAAATACAATACGATTACCAACTTCAGTGGGCAATATGAATTTAAAAATCTAAAGCCCGGGGAATATATTTTAAGTATTAATGGTATAGGAGTTAAGGCTATCACCGAAACAATTACGATAAATGCAAATCAGACTCTTACTAAAAATTTTAAACTTAACGAGAGTAAAGAAGAGCTGAATGAAGTGATTATAAAAAGAAGCAAGTACAAACAAAACAACCCATCATTATCCTTGCGTTTGAATACCCCGGTTTTAGAGATTCCGCAAAATATTCAGATTATTAGTGGTCAGACTTTGCAAGATCAGCAAATTACAAGCATGAGCGATGGTGTAATTCGAAATGTAAGTGGTGCTGTCCGCTTAGAACACTGGGGGGATTTGTATACTAATATTACGATGAGAGGTTCTCAGATACAAGCTTTTAGAAACGGATTTAATGTGGTATCTTCTTTTTGGGGACCACTTACTGAGGATATGAGTTTTGTAGATCATATTGAATTTGTAAAAGGTCCTGCAGGATTTATGCTTTCCAGTGGGGATCCAAGCGGACTTTACAATGTAGTGACTAAAAAACCAACCGGAATTACAAAAGGCGAAGTATCAGTAATGGGAGGAAGTTATGACTTCTACAGAGCCAGTATAGACTTAGACGGAAAATTAGATAAAAAAGGAAAATTATTGTATCGCTTTAATGCTATGGGACAAAACAAAGGTTCTCATCGTCATTTTGAGCAAAATGACCGTTATGTAATTGCTCCGGTAATTTCTTATCAGCTTGATGATAAAACTAAAATCACAGCTGAATACAATTACCAAAGAGCCAATATGACTGAAGTGGGTTCATACTATGTTTTTGGTCCTCAAAATGAGGGTTATGCTACAAGACCTATTGATTTTACAATGACGCAGCCAGGTTTACCGGACACAAAAATTAATGACCACAGCGGTTACTTATTATTAGAACATAATTTTAATCCAAACTGGAAACTGACTGCACAAACATCCTATTTTAAATATTTACAACAGGGATACAGCTCGTGGCCATCACTAGTAGGTCCGTACAGTATTGATACAAATGATGATGGTAATGTTGATACTCAAATATTAGACTCCGGGGAAATTATAAGAAATGTAGCTATCTGGGATGCTGAAAGCAATATGTATTTAGGACAAATGTTTCTAAACGGAAAATTCAATACCGGAAATGTTTCTCATAAAGTATTAGGAGGAATCGACTTAGGAAGCAAAGATTACATGGCTGATTGGGGACAATCACACGATTTAGATACCCTTGAAGATCCTTTTAATGTTAACAATCCTGATTATGGAACACCACCAAATGGATTGCCTGATTTTGATCGTGACACCCCTCTAAAAGAAAGAGCTGTAGGTTTATATGGATCAGAATACGCAGCAGGTTACATTCAGGATGAAATGGGATTCTTTGAAAATAAAGTACGTTTAACACTTGCTGCCAGATATACCTGGATAAAGCAAACCAGCAGTTACAGCGATCCGCTTTCTGACAGTCATATTACACCTCGTGCAGGATTGAGTATTTCACTTACACCAAGTACGTCGGTATATGGTTTATATGATCAGGCATTTTCTCCACAATCCGGAATTATTAAAAATGGAGATGATGTAAAACCATTAACCGGTAATAATGTAGAATTCGGAATTAAACAAGACTGGTTCAACGGCGCATGGAGCACCACATTTTCTGCTTACAGTATCTTAAAGAAAAACGAATTAACATCAGACCCTAGTAACACACCTCAGCAAAACTTCAGCGTAGTTTTAGGTGAAAAAAGAGCCCGTGGAATAGAGTTTGACCTAAGAGGTAAAATTGTTGAAGGTTTGAATTTAATTGCTAATTATGCCTTTACAGAATCTATTGTAAAAGATTCTAATGTAAGTTCTATTATTGTTGGATCTACTATTCCGGGTTTTGCTAAACATACCGCTAACGCCTGGCTGAACTATACCATTACTTCCGGAACACTAAAAGGATTAGGAGCTTCTATAGGAGGAACTTACCTTGCAGGAAGACAAACAGATACCTGGTCACCAAGCAAAGAAAATCTTCCTGACTACTTTAAAATGGACGGAGGGTTATCTTATGAAACAGGGAAAATAAAAATTACTGCCAATGTATTTAATATTTTAGATAAATACCTGTACAGTGGTTCCTATTATGAATGGTTAGATGCCTATTACTGGCAAACGGAACAACCAAGAAATTTTAGAGTTGGTGTAACATACAAATTCTAAAACAATAAAAATACACTTTTTAGTGCTAAAAGGCTTGTAATCTATTAGGATTTACAAGCCTTTTTTTATCAGCTCTATTAAGTATTAGATACCGGAAAATGCAAAATGGGAAAATTACAGGAATTAGCAATAAAACAAAGTTCATTTGCTTTTGCATGTAACTTTAAAGCCAGGTCTGTCTTTTCTTTTTCTTTAATACTAACTTTAGGATTTAATCGTATCTCTATAAAGCGTCCTGAGCCATTTTCTAAAACTTCAAGTGTACCTTCTGCACAATCCTGATAAGAAACCACCTCAATTCCATTTTGTGAACACACGTATAAATATGACATCATGTGACAGGAAACCACACTACTCAGCAACAAGTCTTCCGGATTAAGTAAACCCGGATCCCCTTTAAAGGCTTTAGCTGCCGAAATATTTAATATTTCTTTACCTTTAATAGAAATCTGATGAGTTTTAATATATTTTTTCGAAATCAAATCTGTTTCTTCTGAAACGGAATCCCAGTTTAACTGTGCTTTGAACAAATGTTTCATGTTTCTAATGTAATTTTTGAAAATCAAATATAACCAATAATTACTGCTCTTGTAATTCTAAAAATTAGGGAATTATAAACAGAGAATGTGTAAATGCTTTTTTATATTTGTAAAACAACTATAAAACTCCCCAAATGAAATATTCTTTCAAAACAATTAGCTTATTATCTCTTTCCATACTATTTTTTTCCTGTAATTCAACTAAAAAAGTAAAAGACGATAAAACAAATGCAGTAACAGAAAAATACTGGAAACTGATTGAAATCAGAGGACAAAAAGTAACTGCAGATAATTTTGCAAAAGAGCCGTATTTAATCTTAAAATCTACTGACAACAGAGTCAATGGAAACGGCGGTTGTAATTCTTTTTCAGGAGAATATGAATTACAGAAAGAAAGCAACCGGATTGCTTTTTTTAAAATAGCTTCTACCCGCATGGCCTGTATTAAGCCTACAGTAGAGGAAGCTTTTTTTCAGGTTTTAGAAACGGCTGATAATTATGTTATAAAAAACGATACTTTGCAACTCAACAAAGCCAGAATGGCTCCAATCGCAAAATTTGTAGCGGTATATTTAAAATAAATTAAAAAAAACAAGCGGTATGTTAAACTGGAACGATTTAATAAAATTTGCCACACATGGTAATCCTACTCCACCCAAAAGAGTAGAAAAGACAGTAGATGAATGGAAAACTGAATTAACGGATGAAGAGTTTTATGTAACCCGCCAAAAAGGAACGGAAAGAGCACATAGTTCTGAATTATGTTCTTTATTTGAACCGGGAAGATATGCCTGTAAATGTTGTAAAACTCCTCTTTTTGACTCTACTACCAAATTTGAAAGCGGAACAGGATGGCCTTCATTTACACAGCCCATTGCTGTGGAAAATGTAGCATATCATAAAGATGTGAGTTTTGGAATGATTCGTATCGAATGTGTTTGCAATGTTTGCGATGCCCATTTAGGTCATACATTTCCTGATGGACCGGAACCAAGTGGATTGCGCTATTGTATCAATGCGGTTTCGATTGAGAAAATAAAAGAGTAATTGTTACACAAAAATTTTCAAAGAATTCACGGAGTTTCGTTAAGCTTTTAAAAGATTGTTTTAACTTCTGTATTTTAATATTTCTTTGAGTCTCTCTGCGGTTTACTTTATGAAGCTTTACATTACAACTAAAACAAAAAAATCGCTTCGATAAAACACGAAGCGATTTTTTTTATATCAAAAAGAATAAATTATTCCATCAAAAAGACTGTTAATCCTCTGGCTCCGTGAGCTCCAAGAACTAATGATTGCTCAATATCAGCCGTTTTAGAAGGTCCTGCGATAAAAGTCCCAAAACCATAATCAGCATCACCAATGCGCTCATAAGCCTGTTGCATAAAGGGAACAATATCTTTCTTATTCACTATAATAGCCAAATATTGCGGAATAAACGGAGAAACTCTTTGTCCTAAGATGTCGTCTGTTACCCAAAGAGCAGAATTCTCAGCCACACCAAAATGTGCTCTTATAATAGCTAATTCAGCATTCTCTAAAGTATGCGGATCATCGTTAGTCCAATTAATTTCTGCAAAATCAGCAAATTCAGGAAGTGTTGTAATTTTTCTTTTATCTGCCGGATAATGCTTTGCAATATAAGATTTAACTTCATCTAAACCAGCTACTTCTTCACAAAATCCTCCAATACCTTTTAATACCGTTTTATAGGTTTCAATAACGTCAATTTTGTCTAATCCTAAAAAGCCAAGCCCTGGTAATTCGCTGACTGATGCAGGTTGGTTACTTTTTATTTTACTTAAAATACTATCTCTGCTGCTCATTATTTTTTATCTTTAGATTCTTTTGCTTTTCTGGCATACCATTCTCTAAATGATTCTTCAGGAGGAGCCGGCATTTCTCTTTGCTTATACCAGGCATTCAGATTATTATTTACCATAAAAGGCATATTCTTCATTACAAATCTTCCTGTTTTACCAGCAATTTTAAATACGGTTGGATTTGCTAAAACAGCCGACATTCCTTTCATAGCCATCGTTTTAGAAGTTGGCGTATACCCTCCTTTAACTAAAACCTGACGCCATTTATACAACTGATCATGAATATCAATTTTTACCGGACATACATTCGAACAAGAACCGCATAAAGTACTTGCAAAAGGTAAATCAGCATTCTTTTTCATATCTAAATTAGGTGCCAAAATTGAACCAATAGGTCCTGCAACTGCATTATGATAACTATGTCCACCACTTCTTCTGTAAACCGGACAGGTATTCATACAAGCACCACAACGGATACATTTTAGAGAATTTCTAAAATCTTCACGTCCTAGTTGGGTACTCCTTCCATTATCTACAATTACGATATGCATTTCCTGACCTACTCTTGGTTTCTTAAAATGACTTGAAAAAGTAGTAATAGGCTGACCTGTAGCACTTCGGGCTAAAAGTCTCAGAAAAACACCTAAATGTTTACGCTCCGGAATTAATTTTTCAAATCCCATACAGGCAATGTGAACATCGGCAAGATGTGCGCCCATATCAGCATTTCCTTCATTGGTACAAACCACAAACTCTCCTGTTTCAGCCACCGCAAAATTTACCCCTGTAAGTGCTACTTTTCTGGTCAGGAAAGTATCTCTTAAATGCTGTCTGGCTGCTTCAGTTAAATATTGAGGATCGTTATTCCCTTTTTCAGTATGCAAATGCTCGTGAAAAGTTTCACTCACATCTTCTTTTTTTAAGTGAATCGCCGGTAATACAATATGACTGGGCGGTTCCTGTCTTAACTGAACAATGCGTTCCCCTAAATCTGTATCAATTACTTCAATTCCTTTTTCAGATAAAAAATCATTCAAATGACATTCTTCGGTAAGCATAGATTTTGATTTTACCATTTGGGTAACACCATGCTTTGCAATAATCGAATGCACTATTTTATTGTGTTCAGCTCCATCCGCTGCCCAGTGTACAATGATTCCGTTTTCTTTGGCTTTAGCTTCAAATTCCTGCAAATAATGATGCATATTTGAAAGCACATTGTTCTTTATTTTAGAAGCGGTATCGCGAAGCGCTTCCCATTCCGGGATGGCATGAGCCGATTTATCTCTCTTGGAACGAACAAACCAAAGCGTATCATCATGCCAGTCCACGCGTTCTACATTTTTATTAAAAATGGCTGCTGCTTTACTGTGTTCTATTACGTTTTCTTTCATATTGAGTTTAATATTTCTGCAATGTGAATTACTTTTATGTTACTTTTTTGTCTTTTTAAAATTCCTTCTAAATGCATTAAACAAGACATATCTCCACCAGTGATGTAATCTACATGATGTGCTGCATGGTCTTCAATACGATCCTGTCCCATTTTTACAGAAACAGCTTCTTCAGTGACACAAAAAGTACCACCAAAACCACAACATTCATCTTTTCTGTCTAAGGAAACTAAATCCAGTCCTTTTATATTTCTTAATAATTGTTCCGGTTTAGAAAAAGGAGCTGCATTTAATTCACTCATTTGAGAAAGCTTTAATCCACGCTGACCGTGACAACTTTGATGCATTCCTACCTTATATGGAAAATTTCCTTCAATAGATTCTACCTTTAATACATCGGTTAAAAATTCTGTTAATTCATACACATGTTTTCTGATATGTGTAGCAGCAGCTTCATTCTCTTTCGAATGAAGGTGTTCCTTCACATGCATGGTACAACTCCCCGAAGGACAAACGATATAATCAAATTCAGAAAAATTATCCACAAAATTCGTGTCACATCCTTCCGTTAAATGTGCATAGCCGCTATTAGCCATAGGCTGACCACAGCAGGTCTGATCCATCGGAAAACTCACCTCACATCCAAATTTTTGTAATAACTCTAAGCTTGCAATACCTATCTGAGGATAAAACTGATCCACATAACAAGGTATAAAAAGTCCAACTTTCATATACTGATTTTTATTTTTTTTAAAAGGTCTCCCGATAGCTATCGGAAGTAATTTGCATAACTATTATTGGGATTTATGTCCAATAAACGTCTGCTCATTTCATAAGGTTTTTATTTACTATTTAAACACTTTAAGCAAAATTGCCTATCAGTATTCTTTTTAGTTGAATGATGATAGGCAAATTTAGATATTAATGTTTATAAAATTTTAAATCAATTAAATCATTTTGAATTGGTTTTGTATTCCAACTCTTATGAATAGCTAAGGCGGCTCCCAGTGAACTGGCCTGAGCCATTGAGGCAGCATACACTTCCATTTCGGGAAAAGCTTCTGCTAATAAATTCATATAAATGGAATTTTTACTAAAACCTCCATCAACAAATATCTTCTTTACAGGGCTATTATGAATCACTAAGTTAGTCGAAACAATTTGTTGAGCGATTAAATCTAACATCAGCTGATGATATGCTTCATCATAACTTTCAAATTCAGAAAGATCTCTTTTATTAAAAGGACAATCTTTCAAAATTTTACTATCTCCTTTAGTGTATTGTTTAAATCCGGTTCTTAATTTAGTAATAATATCTTTATCATAAAGAACGTGTTTATACGAATCAACAGCAACATCAAAATGTTTTGCTAATTTCAACGATTGAATTTCATGCTCATTACCTGCAAATAAGCGGGAAGCTTTTACCGGCTTTCCTTTATAATGAAGGAAACATAAACAATCATTTTTTAATTCTTCAAAGGTAAGCTTTTTATCATTAAACGGATTCATCGTAATCACCCAGGTTCCGGTTGACAACAAAACGAAAGGATCTTCAAAATTGATTATGTAAGGAATCAGTGCCGAAGAACTGTCGTGTAACCCAATCCCTACCGCAATATCTCCCTCTATAATAACAGCATCCTCAGAACTGTGAATCGGTGCCAGTTTTTCGGTTATATTTTGTTTTTTAATCCATTTGTGGTATTTCATTTTATTGAAATTCCAAAGATTTGTATGGCAACCTATACTCGTTATATCTGTAAAACCTTCTTTGGTTAAAAGGAAACTCATGTACTGCGGCAAATGCAGACAGTATTTTACTTTGTCAAAAATCTCAGGATTTTCTTTTTTTAAACGGTAAATCTGCATTCCGGAATTCAGGCTTCCTAAAACAGGAGAAGCTGTTTTTACTGCAAAAACTTCTTCTCCTTTATTTTTTGAATAAAATTTATTTTTAAGCTTTTCAGGATATGGTCTCAGGTAATTGTACAAAGGCGTTAAAGGATTACCTTCTTCGTCAATATAAACAAAACTGGCACCATAAGTGCTAAAATTCACAGCTTTTAAATTGTATTGGGTTTGTAATTTCATCTCCCCCCAACATTTTAAAAACCAATCTTTCAGCGCTACAATATCTTCGCATGGAAATCCGTCTTCATCAGTTGTTTCAGGAAGATTTACAGAATTTTCCCATACAATCTGATAACTTTCATTGAATAGAAAGGCTTTTTTATTTGTTTTTCCAATGTCGAAAATGGCTACTGCATTCATTAATTATGAGTTAATAAGTTTTGGGTTATGAGTTTTGGGTTATGAATTATACATTTGATAATAAGTTCAATGACAATAAAAACTGAAATCTTTTTGCCATTAAATAATCAACTTTATAACTTATAACTCATAACTCATAACTTATAATTAAAATTACAATCCTGTTGCTACAGTTTTCAACCCTCTTTCTCCAATTAAGTTCTCACGTACTGCTAATTGACGGTATAAAGCTACCGGATTAAGTGCTGCACCCGAACGCAAACGAGCTTCAGCTACTAATGCACGAACATCAGTACGGAAAGCATTTTGTAAAATTTCCTGAGCTTTAACCACATCATTTTCGTTTTGAGCAATTTCTAATGCTTTTCTGTCCACAGAAAGTGCCTGAGCGTAAGCAATCATTATAGCCTCAACAGATTGTAATAAATCTTCCATTGGATCTTTAATATTGTGCGAAGCATCAATCATCCAGCCTAAATCAGTTGCATGGTTCATTCCTCTGGCATCCATTCCTTCCACTAATTCGTTGAAGATTAAGAATAATTGGTAAGGTTTTAAAGCACCGGCTGTTAAATCGTCATCACCATATTTAGAATCATTAAAGTGGAAACCGCCTAGTTTATCTTCCATTAATAATATAGCAACAATTTGCTCAATATTAGCATTTGGAAGGTGATGACCTAAATCGACCAAAGTTTTAGCTTTATCACCTAATTTTTTTACGTAAGAGTAAGATTGTCCCCAATCAGCTACAGTTGTAGAGTAGAAATTAGGCTCAGCACATTTGTACTCTAAAAATAATTTCCAGTTAGAAGGCAATGCTTCATAAATTTCCTGTAAGCTTTCTAAAGTATTTTCATAAGCTTTACGGAAGTTTAACTGACCAGGAAAATTAGATCCGTCAGCTAACCAAACCGTTAATGATTCAGAACCCAACTCAATACCTTGCTGAATTACATCAATATTGTGTTGTACAGCTTGTTTACGGATTGCTTTGTTTACATTTTGCAAAGAACCAAACTTATAAGAATACTCACTATTAGCCTGATCCTGAAAAGTGTTAGAGTTAACCGCATCAAATTTTAAATCATGTTGCGCTGCTAAAGCTTTAATTGACTTATAATCAGATACCGTATCCCATGGAATGTGTAATGAAATAGCTCCCGAAGCTTTGTTTAAAGCGTGTAACAAACCTACATCTTCAATTTTTTCTTCAATTGAACGAGGCTCACCACCACCCGGAAAACGCCCAAAACGGGTTCCTCCTGTACCTAAAGCCCAAGATGGAATTGCGATTTGGAAATCAACTAATTTTTTAATAATAGCTTCTGATTCTGCAATTTCAGAAACAGAAAAAACCAATTTATTTTTATGAGCTGTAAAAAGCCCATCATTATGAGCAGCAATTTTATTAGAATCTAATATCATGATAATTATAATTTTTTAAGGTAAATAAAAAACTTCTTTAAGTGAAATACTCACTGGTGAATTGTCCGGATTCGCATCCATAATGTCTCCCATATATTTCCACCATTTTTGCATAACGGGATGCTGAGGCAGTTCGTCTAAACGATCAGGATTTTCAATTTTTAAAACACCAAAAAGGGCATGTGTATCTTCATCAAAAAAGATAGAGTAATCTTCTACTCCTACACTTTTTAATAAATCGGCTAATTCCGGCCACAACTCATCATGTCTTTTTTGATATTCCTGCACCTGACCCTGATGCAACTGCATTTTGAATGCTACTTTTTTCATAAAAAAATGGAATTATAAGGATAGACTTAAAACAATTTCGAAACCCTGAATTGTTATGAATATTTGTTAAAAAGAAGCGATAAAAGATATGAGTAACAGATTGATTTAGAAAAATCTAACGTCCGAAATGCATCGGACGTTAGAAAAATCAATCTAAAAACTAACATCTAAAAACTATCTGTAAAAGCCCATTGATACTCCACCATCAACATTTAAGGCATTTCCTGTTGATTTGCTTAACAAACCTCCAACAAAAGCGTAACATGCATTAGCGATATCGTCCGGCAATATAATTTCATTTAATAAAGTACGCTTAGCATAGTAAGCCGGTAATTCAGCAACAGTAATACCGTAAGCTTTAGCGCGTCCTTCAGCCCATCCTCCTGACCAAATATTTGAATCAGAAATAACAGCATCCGGATTAACAGTGTTTACACGGATTTTATCAGCTCCTAATTCAGCAGCCATCAAACGGGTTAAGTGAGCCTGAGCTGCTTTAGCAGAACCGTATCCAGGATTGTTAGGTCCTGCAACAACTGCATTTTTAGATACAATGTTTACAATATCTCCACCGAAACCTTGCTTACGCATTACTTCGATTCCAGCTTTAGAAACAATAAATTGTCCTTTAACCAGAATATCGTATAATCTGTCCCACTCTTCTAATGAGTGTTCAGCAATTGATTTAGAAATACTAATTCCGGCATTATTAACAACAATATCAACTCCTCCAAATGCTAGACAAGCTGCATCTAAAGCTAAAGCTGTACTAGCATCATCAGTAACGTTTAATAAAGTACTGGAAACTGCATCTTTACCAAAAGCTTTAATAAAATCAGCTGTAGCACCTTGTAAACGCTCTTCGTTAATATCGTTGATTACGATACAAGCACCTTCTTCAGCAAATTTCTTAGCAATAGCCTTACCAATTCCTCCTGCAGAACCAGTAATTAAAGCGATTCTTCCAGATAATGCTTTTGGTTTTGGCATACGTTGCAATTTAGCTTCTTCTAATAACCAGTATTCGATATCAAAAGCTTCCTGACGTGGTAATGAAGTATATTCTGAAACTGCTTCAGCACCTTTCATTACGTTTACCGCATTGGTATAATATTCAGATGCTAAACGAGCCATAGTTTTGTCTTTTGCAAAAGTAAACATACCAACTCCCGGATATAAAATTACAACCGGGTTTGGATCACGCATTGCTGGTGAGTTTGATTTTTTGCAGTTGTTGTAATAGTCAGTGTACATTTGACGGTATGCTTCAAAAGCCGGAGTTAACTTTGCTTTGATAGCATCAACATCAGATAAATCTTCGTTTGGAGCCAATTCGATTACTAAAGGACTGATTTTAGTTCTCAAAAAGTGATCCGGACAAGAAGTTCCAAGAGGAGCTAATTTTTCCAAATCATTAGAGTTAATAAACTCTAAAACTCTGGCGTCATCAGTATAGTGACCAATCATTTTGCGCTCAGAAGAACAGAAACCTCTCAAGATTGGAGCTAATTTAGCAGCTTGCACTTTACGAGCGTCTTCTGAAAGACTTTCGATTTTTTGACCTCCAAAAACCGGACGAGTTTTTCCGTAGTTAGACTCTAAGTATTCAGCACATTTTTCAATTACTTCAAGCGTATTGATATAACTTTCGTATGAAGTATCTCCCCAGGTAAACAAACCGTGAGATCCTAACATTACTCCTTTTAATTTTTTCCCTTTTGCAGCAGCTTCTTCAAGGCAGGCACGCATTTGCAAACCAAGGTCAAAGCCCGGACGTTGCCATCCAACCCATCCAATCTCTCCGTTGAATAGCTCCTCAGTGATTTTTTTACCGTCTTTTGCAGCAGCAATAGCAATAGCAGCATCAGGATGTAAGTGATCAATGTGAGCGAATGGTAAGAAACCGTGTAAAGGTGTATCGATAGAAGGTGCTTTTGAAGCTAAATCGAAAATACAGTGGTTGAACAATTCTACCATTTCGTCTTCATGCTCGATACCTCTATAAACGTTTTCTAAATTGCGCAATCTTTCTAAGTAAAGAGCAGCACAACCTGATTTTGTTAATGTTCCAATATCTCCACCAGAACCTTTAATCCACATTACCTCAGTTGCAGCTCCAGTTAATGGATCTTTATCAGTAATTTTTACAGAAGTATTTCCACCTCCATAGTTCGTTAATCTTAAATCCGCTCCTAATAAATTAGAACGGTAAATAAAAAGTGCCACTTCATCTCCTGCTAATTCAGCAGCTTTTGCATCATCCCAAAGGTAACTTACGTGCTTAAAAGTCATTGTATTTGTATTTGACATTATTATATTAAATTTTAAATTGTTAATCTATTTTATAGTGAATTTCCAATACCTACTAAAACAATGGATAAGAACATTAAAGCAATTCCGAAGAAGAAAACCTTATATGTTTTATCGGAAACTCCTTTCCATTCTTTCAAATAGAATCCCCAGAAATTAGCTGTCAAAATAATGGTTGACATGTGTAAAATCCAAGAACCTGCTCCATTCCCCATCTTACTTTCGCCCATTCCGTAGAAGAAAAACTGTAAGAACCACATTGTTCCCGCAATAGCTGAAAACAATACATTTTTAGCAATAGGAGTATTTTTATTTGTGTAATCGCTAAAAGTTTTATTTTTAAAATTAAGATACATACACCATAAAAAATTGGTTGTAAGACCTCCCCAAAGCAATACTACATAAGTAACATTATTTTGGTACAAAAATTCCCCTTGTCCCGGATTTAAAACTTTCCAAGCCTCATTAGCCGTATCTGCCATTGTTTTTCCTGCTTCAATTCCGAAATTAAAGAATGAACTTAAAATACCGGAAATAATTGCAATAACAAGACCTTTAGCCAGGTTAAAATCCTGGTCTTTATCTTCATGTCCTACAGCAAAATCTTTTTCTTTAAGCGTACCTGCTTTTCCTAAGAATACAATTCCTAAAATACAAACTAATACTCCTAACAAAACTAATTGTCCGCCGGAAGTAGATGCCATTTCAGTAAATGATTCTTTTCCTGTAGTAGGATTAAAATTATAATAGATAGGTGGAACCAATGCTCCAAAAGCGGAACAGAACCCTAAAGTAATAGAGTTACCTAATGACATCCCTAAATAACGTACACCCAAACCATATGTTAATCCTCCAATACCCCAGATTAATCCCATAGAATAAGTTACGGCTTTTATTGATGGTGAAGCAGCACTTATGATTTCAGCAAAATTTGGAATTGTTAAATAAGCAGCCAATGGCGGAACAATTAACCAAGAAAAAAAACCTCCAACAATCCAGTAGCTTTCCCAAGCCCAACCTTTTACTTTTTTAAAAGGCATATAAAAACTTCCGGAAGAAAATCCTCCTATTGAGTGAAAAAGAATACCAAGAATTGATTCCATAAATGAGATTTGAGTTAAGATTAATTAATAGAAATGTAAAATAAAAAAAAATGAATTTCAAAACTGTCCTGTACAGTCCTTGTATTAACATTTTTTATAGCAATTTTATATATTTCTGACAGATTTTACATTAATTGTTAAAAAAGAAATTAAGAAATATACTAAAAAGCTCAAAAAAAGAGCGAATTTCAACTTACAACGACCCTCTCAAGATTAATCTGAACGGGTTTTCGATATGTTCCTTCGAATTATTCAAAACTAAGTTGGCAGCTGTAATTCCCATTGTTTTAAAATCAGTTGAAATTGTGGTGAGTCCGTTCATAATATAGTTTTTCAGCGGAGTTTCATTATAAGAAATTAAACCTACCTGTTTGCCTACAGTTAAATTCAGTCGTATAATTTTATCAATAATTTTAACTAAATCCTCTTCCATTAAATTAATATAAACCTCTCCCTCTCTTACTTCCTCTTCATCAAGATTGTGGACAATTTTAAAGTTAAAAGCATAATTATAGCAAAAATTCTCAAAGCCTTTTACAATCTCTTTTGGAAAATAACTGTTTACCGGAAAAATTAATTTCAGGGTATGATATTTACTCAACGGCTCTAATGCCTCTGTAAGTGCATTATAAATATCCTGTTCAAAATTTTCATAGACGGCAGCATAATCTCCGGTAATCCCTTTTAATTTTTTTCCCACTAAAACTAATTTCTCTTTGGGTATATCCTCAATCAACAATCGGTGAGCATCTGATTTTTCTATAAAATGAGGAATAATTACATAATGAGTATATTCTGTTTTTTGCTGATTTAATAGTTTTTTAAACAAAGCATAATCATTATTATAAATATAAAAATCAATTGCGGCTTTATCTTTTAATGTTTCCACAAAAGCATCATAAATCAATTTTTTATGAGCGCTTAATTTATTAAACATCAGGAAAATTTTTATATCCTGAGAAACATCCGTATTAGCAACAAAATAACCTTTTCCATGAAAAGCTTCTAAAATTCCCATTTTACGAAGGCTGTTATATCCTTTTTCAATCGTTACTCTGGAAATTTCGTACTGGAAACTCAGTTCATTTATAGAAGGCATCGCATCCCCTTTTTTTAGAACTCCCTGTTTAATAGCATTCAATATAGCGTTTACTAATTGTTGATATTTAGGCGTAGATGAAAATTCATCTATAAAAAGACTGGCTATTTTAGAAGTTTTTTTCATTATTTATTTACTAATTAAATGTGCTGCTTTTCCTCCGAATGCAAAAATTAGCTTGCAAAGTTAGCTATTCCTGACTTTAAGACATAGATGAATGTGTTTTATTATTCAGAATTACAAAGAACAAAAAACAATTATTTGTTTTTAGACTTGTTGGCACAGCACCATTTTTATCAGTATTTTCTCTTTAACCAGTCCTCCGGAACGGGAATAATACAAATATTCATACTCTTATCATCATCACTTAACATAGCCGACTGGATCTGGATTTTAGTACCATCCGGACTCATCGTAGGATGTGGATGATCTGCAGCTGTTGTTTTATGACCTGTAGTAAGCAGCAGCATTTCATTAGTATGCCGATCAATAAGATAAACGCTTCTGGAGAAATCATCGCCTACTGCCCAGCGACCGTCAGGAGAACCGCTTACATGCCATAAGCCACTTCCGGAATCCGTTTGTCCTGCTATTTTCATTTCTTGGGTTCTTAAGTTAACGATTCCCAGTCCGGTTGGTTTTTCTCTGGTTCCTGATGGTCCCCAAGCTGCTTCCTGACCAGGATTAGCTCCGCTTACAGCAGTCCCTGTCGTATCCAGTCCCTGAATTTTTCGATGTCCCATAATTGCTATTGCTACTTCATCTTTACTAATTACCGCTTCGTGCGTTACCCATTCGTATTCAGATTCCCGATACAAAGGTCTAAGCCCGGTTCCGTCACTCATTACGGTCCAGGTCCGCTGCGGAGATTTTCCTCCGGTTTCCCAGCAAAAAATAATTTCGCCTGGAACCCAAGGATTGGTTTGGATATGACCAATTTGAAAAGGAACTGATATTACATATTTAATTTCTCCTGAATGTACATTCATCGCGGCAATTCCGGCTGGTCCCGCTCCCATTTTTCTGGGTCCAAAATTTTCTTCCAGTTTTGTTCCTTCCGGCAAATATTTTGCCGCGTATTCTTTCCCCACCCTGAAATATGCCCAGTTTTCATCACCATCTAAAGCTAAATCTCCGCCAGCACCCATTTCAGGATTAGTCGTTCCACAAACTCGCTGATAATAATCGGCTTTTTTAAGTTTATCCGTTTTACTGTCTGCCAATAATTTTGCCAAGTCTACTTCTACAATCTCCATTGAGGTTGGAGCAAATCTTCGAATGTTTTCTTTTTTATTTTGTTTTACACCATTATCAGCTACTTTTCTCATAAAGTAAAGCTTCATACTATTTCGGGCTACATTTAACATCCCAATATAACCTCCTTCGGTAACCTGAACCATTTCACCTGTTTTTTCATTTACAGCCATCGCTTCTCCTTCTACTCTGTTTGAACGAAAAATAAGCCATTGTCCGTCAGATGTCCATTGATTATGTGTTTGATAAATCTTAGAATCTCCCATTGGTTTACTGGTAAGAAAGGTTAACATGGTACCAGTTACAGGATCTTTTACCACTTTTAACTCCGAAGGAAAACGTTTTCCTATCTGAGCATTTACATTAACTGAAAATAAAAAACTACTCAAAACGACACTAAAAATAAACTTTTTCATACTTTACGAATATTAATAATTTTTTATTTTTATTTTTTTAGCATCCATATCCTTCAAAGGTTTACTGTCTTTTACAGATAAATTCGTTACGTTTTTCATTACTAGCGATACCGAATTTGATCCTTTATCTAAAGTTATATTTCGAAGTTTTATTCCGTTTACATCATTTACAATTAGAGCTGGACGAGTTTCATCGCCCATCAAATACAGATTGATATTATTCAACTCTATATTTTTAGTATGACGAATAAAAAAACCGTAAGCTGGTAAAATACCAAATTTTTGAGGTTCTGGATAACCTTTTTCATACTCAGGCACTTCTTGCTGGATACTTTTTTTGGATTCGGCATCCATTGGACGATACCAAATACTAATATTACTCAAACGAATATCTTCAATATCATGTCCCGGAATACCACTGATGAGTGTTGCAAAACGGGAATCGGCATTATAGACATTGATATTACTGATATTAATACGTCGCAAGGCCCCAACAGTTGTACCTTCAGGTGCACGCATTCGACTTCCGAGACGCAAAAAAATGGGGGAATTGATGATATCCCGCATCGTAATGTTGGTAATTGTTACATCTTCCAGCAAACCTCCATCTACTGCTTCGAGTGCTAATCCACGGCAATATTCAAAAACACAATTACTTATGGTTATATTTTTAAAACCGCCATTGGATTCTGTTCCAAATTTGATACGTCCTGTTGGCCCTTCTTTATCAGGAACTAAATGAGCTTCATTGCGCTGATAAGTTCCATTGTAAAAAGTACCACGATCAAAACCACTAACACTACAATTAGTAATCGTTACATTTTCGGTTGGTCGGGCATAACCCAGCGCAAATGAACTTTTTAAACAAATTCCGTCATCCCAAGGAGAATTCACACTACAATTTGAAACGCGAACATTTTTACAACAATCAATATCGATTCCGTCCCGATTGGTATCAATTTTTAGATTATCAATTGTCATATTATCAACTCCGGTTGCTAATATTCCAAAATGTCCGCCATACAAAATCGTAAAATCTTTCAAAATCACATTACGGCAAAGCTTTAGTGCAATTGCTTTATTACCTACTGGTTTTCTTAATGGTCCGTGTCTAGTTAGACCTTTTCCATGAATTATTCCCGGACCAAGAATAGAAACATCTTCCAGATTTTCTCCCCAGATTAAACTGTTGTGCCAGTGACTGTGTCCAAAATCCTGAAAGGTATCATTAGCAGCGGGTTCTGGTGCATCATAACCCAAATCGCCTGAAGGTGTTGCAGCCAGAATTGTTGCTCCCTGATCTAAATAAAGAGAAATATGACTTTTCAATCGAATGGAAAAACTAAGATAAGTTCCTGCAGGAAAATAAACCGTCCCCCCACCTGCTTTTGCCGCTGATTCAATCGTTTTATTAATGGCTTCTGTATCTATTGTTATACCGTCTCCTTTAGCACCAAAAGACAAAACGTTATAAACTACAGGAGGTGAAGCCTGAATGGTATTCAAACTTAACAATAAAAAACACCAATAAAATCGACAGCTATAAAGCCAGACAAAAACACTATTTGTTTTCATACCAATTGTATTCATTTAATAAATTACAGCAATTTGCAAATTAAAAACAAATACTTCATCCTGTTCCATCCTGCAAATAACATTTGTATAAAAAAACCAGTAAACAAAGCTGTTTACTGGTTTTGAAACTGAAACTAATTATAATACTACTTTAACAGATTAATCCCTGCATGCGTAGGAACAACTTGTTTGATAGTTCCATCAGCATTGAATTCTAATTTATCAATAGCCACTTCACGATGAAAACCTCCGGCATCGCCCATTTTTATTCCGGTTGGGTATGAAAAACGGTGATACACAAGATACCATTCGTCTTTGTTTGGTACTTTTAGTACTGAATTGTGTCCGGTAGCATAGATTTCTTCTTCTTTATTTCCCTGGATAACAATATTATCTTTTGGAATTTCAAGAGGTCCTAAAGGTGATTTGGAAATACCGTATCGTACTTTATAATTTGGACTTCTGGTGTCATCTTCACTCCACATAAAATAATATTTGTCGTTTCTGTAAAACACATAAGTACCTTCGCGGTAACTATTATTTACGGTAATTACCTTTGTAGATCCTGGTTTTAACGAAACCATATCCGGATTTAATTCGGCTACAGCCATATACATATTTCCCCAGTACAAATAACTTTTGCCCGTTTTTGGATCTGTAAAAACATCCGGATCAATTTCCTGACCGTCTTTTATACCTTTAGGTCGGGTAGCTACAATTGGTTTTCCGCTATCTTTAAATGGTCCTGTAGGATTGTCTGAAACCGCCACACCTATTTTTTGAGCTGCCGTGAAATAATAGAAATATTGGTATTTTCCTTTTATTTTTTTCTCCACAATACAAGGAGCCCAGGCATTTCTATTAGCCCACGAAACATTTTTTTTAAGATCTAAAATTACACCTTCATCTTTCCAATTTACTAAATCATCAGATGAAAAAGTTTTAAAATAATATCCTGACCAACCATCAAATCCATCACTGGTAGGATAGATATAATATTTTTTAGTTTTATTGGAATGTAAAACTTCCGGGTCCGCATAATAGCCTTCTAACACCGGATTATTATTGATTTGAGGATAATTAGCCGGTTTTCCCCATTTAGCAATTAATCTTTTTAACTCTGAACGAGTGATAGGCAAAATCGTTCCGTGACGCGGATGAAAATCCATTGAAATATCATTATCAATTACCGTAAAATGTTCTAAATCTTTAGTTTTTGTAAACTGATATTTTCCTTTCATGTACATATCATACATTAAGATATACTCGTCAGAATGATTCAATTTGAAAACACTCACTCCCTCAACAGCTTCTTTTGTTTGCTGCAAATAGTTATCATTTTCGGTCCAGTTTCCAGAAGTTAAATCAGTAGTTGTAGCTACTTTTATACCAGGACTTTTGGTTTCCGTTTTATAAAAAAGATGATAGATTCCGTCTTTTTCGATTATATCTCCATCAATACAGGCATTTTTAGACTTTGGTACAAATAATACTTTTGGTTCACTTTCTAAGGCAGTAAAATCTTTATTGGCATAAGCATAATAAATAATATCCGGACCACCTGCATGTTGCATGCTGAAATAAATTATGTATTTACCTGCTTTTGCATCATAAATGGTTTGCGGAGCCCAAACTCTTTTTAGATTTTCGTTACCTGAAAAAGTAGTCTGAATATTTACTACGCTACTTTTCCAATTTACTAAATCAGTAGATTTTAACAGTACCATGGCGCGATTAGAATCCCAACCTTTTGACGAAGTCATATCGGTTAAAACCATGTAAAATGTTTTACCATCTTCGCCACGCAAAATATGAGGATCACGAACACCGCCCGTTGAACTAATGAGTTTATTATCTATAACGGGTTTGTTATCGTTTAAATGATAATAATGGTAACCATCCGGACTTATGGCATAACGTACCGCTTCTTCTTCAACCGCATTACCTGTGAAATACACAAACAAATAAGCTGTTAAATCTTTCTCGGCAATAATTGGCGGAACACCACTTGTATTCTGAGCTTTTGAAAAACTAATTATTAGTAATAAAACTAAACTCAATTGAAATTTGCGCATTATTTTTTTGCTTTTAATTTATAAAGTACAGAAGCATGCGCTTTTAATGAAACTGAAATTTCATTAGTAACTGCAGCTGTTTTTTTTCCAGACCATAAGTCTACAGCATCTGCTTTAGTAATTCCTAAATCAGCTAATGGCACCGAAACCTTAACATCATTTTTATCTGAAATATTAAATAGAGCTAAGTAAACACTTCCATCTTTCGGGTTTCTTGAAGTCACTGCTACTTTTCCGTCTTTTTGAAAAAGTTGTTTTACATCCGTGCTTTCGCGGTGCATTTTTACTACTTCTTTGTTTGTCAATAATGACAAAGTAAAGGCATCATTACTTGGTAAATCACCTCCAAAAAACAATGGCGATTTAAAGATGTTAAAGAAAGTAATCAGAGTATATTGTTCGTCTTTTGTTAAACGGGACATTCTGTCCTCACCACGTTCTCCTCTTAATGAAATTCTTCCTAACGGAATCATATCGCAATCAGGCCAGGTTCCCGGTGCGATATACGGATACCATTTTTGAGCCACATCCATTAAATGTGTAATGTGTGGCCAGGTATCCCAAACATCATCCACCATACGCCACATATTAGCATGAGAACTTACGTGAGCAGCTGCCGAAATAGGCGTTTCTCCAGGCGAAGTACTTAAAACAATTTTACGACCACATTTATCTATTGCTTTTCTAATCAGGTTGATTTCTCCTTCGTGATAAGGTCTTGACAAATCATCAATTTTGATAAAATCTATTCCCCATTGTGCATACAATTCGAATAAAGAATCATAATATTCCTGAGCTCCCGGTTTTTCGGCAAGAATTGTATAATTATCTTTCAACCATGTACATTGCAAAGCTGTAGTGTAAATTTGGTCAGCAGTGATTCCGTTTGCACCTTTGATAGGTAATTTTTCTTCCACTGCTTTTTTAGGAATTCCACGCATAATGTGGATTCCAAATTTCAATCCTTTACTATGAATATAATCAGCTAATGGTTTGAACCCCTGACCGTCTTTTGCCGAAGGAAATCTGTTCAATGCCGGTAAATATCTCCCGTATTGATCCATTACATAACGTGGATCTTTCTGGTTGTAGCCTCCCGCTTTATCATTTTCTACAAACCATCGAATATCAACAACAATATATTCCCAACCATATTTTTTCAGGTTTTTGACCATGTAATCGGCATTGGCTTTTACCTCATGTTCTTCAACTGTTGAACCATAACAATCCCAGCTATTCCAACCCATTGGTGGTGTTTGAGCCCATTGTTTAAAATCGGCGTTTTTTATAGTGGTATTTTGGGCGTTGACCGTAACTACCCCTAAAACAATCCCTAAAGCGATAACAATTTTGTTCTTAATTTTCATTTGGTTTTTTATATGTGTTAATAGTACACTTCAAATATAATGAATTTAATTTTTTTATAAATAAAGCTATTCATCTAAAAAGACAAATAGCTCTATTTACATTTGAAGCAATATTTTTGAAATCCTAAAAAAGCATTTTATTCTACATTGATTATAACTTCAACCGGTTTTAACCAAGGACTGGAAAACTGAACTTTAATAGCTTCATTGCTTCCATTAGCCTGAATGTAAGCTAAAATACGTCCGTGAAAAACACGCTGAACATTATCAGTATAATCAGTCATATCCGAATTATTTCCAGCTTCTAATCCTAATAAATTTGCTGAACCACTGATTATTTTACAAGTAATTTCATTATCAGCAATCATTACCGGAGTTCCATTTTCATCTACAATTTGCAACATGATTTCGGCTACACCTCTGTCTTTATTTATAGCTTTATCTGCATTTTTAACTGTAATGGCATAGGGCTGTTTTGAAGATGTAATCGCATAACGACTCACTTCTTTATTATTCTTATCCAATCCTACAGCTTCCAGTTTTCCGGATTGAAATGGAATATCCCAGGAAATAATACCAGTTTCCTGATCGTAATATTTTACTTCACCCACTACTTTTCCGTCTAATTCTAAACGCGCTTTTGCAGCATTGGTATAACAAACCACTTTTACTTTTTGACCTTCATTGTAATTCCACAATGACCAGGCATCCATAGAAAGGTCTTTTTTGTTAGGATTATTAGAAACATAAGTTCCAATATAAATCATTGGTTTCTCTGACCAAAGTGACTGACGGAAATAACCTCTTGGTTTAATATTACCGGCAAAATCAACTAATCCCGAATAGAATCCTCTTGAAGGCCATCTTCCTGATTCTCCTAAATAATCGATACCAGTCCATAAGAACTGACCAAAAATATGCTCGTTATTTTTAACCGCTAACCAGGCATCGTAATCATGGCGGTTTTCACTCCCAAAGATGACACGTTTTGGATATTTTTTATGGTCCGATTGGTATTTACTTTCCGTATAATTGTATCCTGTAATATCCAAAGCGCCCGGATATTCGGTTTCATTGGACATAGCAACTCCAGCCAATCCTGCTGTTGTAGGACGGGATTTGTCGTATTTCTTAACGGCTGCCACCAAACGTTTTGCAATTGCTCCTAATCGCATCGCATCCGGAGCATCTTTTTTATACCCTCCATAAGCAGCCTGAGAGAATCCTGTATCGCCTCCTCCAGCTAATACCGGATGAGAATACGGATCATTTGGATAATCGACTTCGTTACCAATACTCCATGCAAAAACAGAAAGATGGTTTCTGTCACGACGTACAAAATCTCCCAAATCTTTCTCGGCCCAATCAGCAAAAATATCATAAGAACCTTCAAATCCAGGTGTTCCAACATTCCATCCTTCTAACCATTTGCGTTTAGGGAATTCCCATTCGTCATAAGCTTCATTTAAAACTAACAAACCTAACTCATCACACAATTCATAAAAATCGGGTGCCTGAGGATTATGACTTGTACGCACAGCATTTACTCCAATTTCTTTTAAGGTTTTCAATCTTCCTTCTAAAACTTCGCGAGGAACTGCCGAACCTAATACTCCGGCGTCATGATGCAGACAAACTCCTTTTATTTTCATCCATTTGCCATTTAAAGCAAATCCTTTGTTGGCATCAAAAGTAAAATTTCGGAAACCTGTTTGAGTTGTTGAATAATCGATAACTTTACCTTCTTTTAAAACCGTAGTTTTCAATTGGTACAAATTAGGATTTTCCAAATCCCATAACTTAGGATTAGTCACTTTTATTTTCGCAGCAATTTTTCCTGACTGATTAGCAGCAATTATTACCGTATTAGTACTCTTAGCAACAGTTTTTCCATCATTTGCAATCAATTCGTTAACAACAGTCAAATTTGATTTTTCTGCTGAACCATTTTCAACTTCCACTTCAATATTTAAAATTCCCGTTTTTTTATTCACTTCCGGATAAGCATACACCCCCCATTGTGCAATATGCACCGGATTAGCATACACTACCCAAACATCTCTGTAAATCCCTGAACCTGTGTACCAACGGGAATCGGCACTTTGACTATGATCCACACGAACAGCGATGGTATTTTCAGCTCCGTATTTAACGAACGGTGTAGCGTCAAAAGCAAAAGAAATGTACCCATTAGGACGTTTTCCTAAAGAATGTCCATTAACAAAAACTTCGCTTCGATTATACACTCCTTCAAAATACAAGAACACTTTCTCACCTTTTTTTGCAGCAGGAATATCCATAGTTTTTCTGTACCAGGCAATTCCTCCAGGTAAAAATCCTGTAGCACTAGCTAGGGTTGGACTCAACTGTCCTTTGATACTCCAATCATGAGGAACAGCAACTGTTTGCCACTTGCTGTCATTAAAAGAATTATCCTGAAAGTCTTTATTGTCCTGCAGAATAAATTTCCATTGTTCATTAATTTTTTGAGAATCTCCAAATCCTATTTGACTGAATGCAGCAGTGCAAGAGCAAAGCAGAAATGAGAGAAAGATTTTTTTTGTTGTTAACATAAATTATATTTTTTTTTAATAAATAAGAGGACGCTAAACCATTTTGAATTTCCATAAAGCCTACTTTAAAAAAAGCAAAGAAATGATTAAATAACTGTAATTAAGAGAGGTAAATTAGTAAATTAAAGGTAATAATATCATTTTTATTTTATTTATAAATACCTCATAAGTAACTATTGCTTTTGCAGGAATTTCTAAATTCGTAGCAGTGAAATCGTTCCTTTCTTGGATTTAGAATTGTTTTTATTAATAAACCGATCTTTCTTCAATGTAACTGATCTCATTTTTAAATTAAAGAATTTATATAAAAAAATGTGAAATCAAACGAATTCGATTTCACATTTCTTATTTAAAATATATTTACTATTACCAGAACTTCACGTA
>NZ_JBPYCT010000017.1:0-75119 GCF_051846875.1 Flavobacterium sp. ARAG 55.4
TTTTTTTTTTTTTTTTTTTTTTTTTTTTTTTTTTGAGTATAATTGCTTATTAATCAGATAAATGGAACCAGGTTCAAAAGTTGGGGATTAACAAAAAAAAAAAAGATAATCTGAATAGAAAAAAATCAATTTTTCGGACTTCTCTAAACTGACTTCTAAAAGCTTTTATTAAACACCTCAATAGCGCTTTTCTTAAAAAATATTCACTAAATATATCAAAAGAAATCATTTTTCTTATATTCTGAAGGAGTCTGCCCTGTATGTTTTTTGAAAAATTTACTGAATACAGACTGATCTGAAAAGTTTAATTCCGATGCGGCATCACTAACTGAGGTATGGTAGTTACGCAATAAAATTTTGGCTTCTGTAATCAATACCTGATTGATAATTTCCCTACTTGTTTTAAACATAGTTTTTTTTATCATTTTGCTTAAATACTTTCTTGTTACAAAAAGACTGTCCGCATAAAACTGTACATCATGATGTTCCTTATAGTTTTCACGAAGTAGCAGGAAAAATTTTGTTGCAAGGTCTTCACCTCTTGGCGAAGTAGGCTGTACTGTTTCAATGCTCTTAAAATAATTGTCTAATTCATAAATAAGGAGGGAAAAAAAATGCCATATCAATTCATTGGAGTAGTAGTTGTCTTTTGTGGTATCATTAAGAGATTGTAATTCAGTAAGATAAAATTTTATTCTTTTGAAAAGATCTGCGTTACCACTTATAATCGAAATAGGATTGTTTGAAAAACTTTTTAGAATGTCATTTGATCTGTAATTAAATCCTGCTTTAGATATAAAGTCGGTGGTGAACACAATATATTTTGCTTTATAATCATCTGAAATACGATCAGTTGTGAAGGTTCCTGAGTTTGGACAAAAGAGGATATCATTGGCCGTAATTTTTGATTGATAATCATTTATAGTATATTCACAAATTCCCTTTTCCAGTATAATTAAGGAGAAAAAATCTGCTCTGTGCGGTATACTCAATTTTATATTGTAATTACTCTTATTAATATCGTTTACCACATATTCTTTCGTAATTAAATCGGTTTTAACCTGACTTATTAGTTCTTCCAGTGTCAGATTATAAATTTGTTTTACCATGTTGAGCAGAAAAAATTAAGTAATTTTAATATTAAATAAGGGTTCAATAAAAATGCTATTCATCAAAATACAAAATTAAAATAAAGCGACAAATAAACTAATCTTGGTAACTAATCAAACCTTTTTTATTAATATAATTTTTAAGCTAGCTAATATATTTTAGATTGGAAATTATTAAAGCTTGGCTTATAATCAACATTGGGTTAAACTACTGATGCATTCATAATTGTGAAGTATGTATAAAAACTGAAAAAAGTGGATTAAATCTAATTTGGATAATCCACTTTTAATTTTAAGTTCTATTATTTAAAATTTGTTTTTCTATGCAGGTAAGGATTAATTAGGAAGAGATAAAAGTGGTATTTCTAGTCCCGTAGCCATAGTTCTTGTTTTACTGATGTGTAAAAGTGAATCCCAAAAACCATATTTCTGAGGAACCATTACTAAAAGATCAGCTTTATAATTTTTGATTTCTAACTTAATTTCATTGACAACGTCACTTGATTTAATCTTTTTGTAAAGATGTTTAATATCGGTAAGATTTGGATCAATTGTAGAGTCGGCATTGTTTTGCTGAAGAAGTAATTTTTCGACTTTATGTTCAACGCTAAAAAATTCTATTTCTGACTTTAGTTTCAAAACTATTTTTGTAAACCATCTAAATCTTTTAACTGTTGACAAACTCGTATCGTCTAATGCAAAAAGTATTTTTTTAACTTGAGAAAAATGTGCTGCTTCAGGAACAGCCAGCACCGGAATATTAATGTTTTTAATTACAGATGTTGTTGAATTACCCATTAAATCTTGCTCTAAAGACTTATCTGCCATACCCATTACAACAAGTTCTATTTTTCTGTTTTCAATTAACTTGTTGAGTTCCTCTTCCAAAGGCGAGTAAATACAATAAATTTCTATTTCAATAGAAAATGTAGTAGAAAGCTCTGTCGCTAAGATTTTAAGTTTCCACAAGGATCTATTTAGTTCCTGATCTAGTCCGGCGCTGGAAACTCTTGAATTCGAACTATGAATAGAAAGTGAAAAGGAATGAAAGAGTAGAAGTTTTGATCCGGTTACTTCTGCTAATGCTGCCGCATAGAAAACGGCATTTTTTGCAATATCAGAAAAATTTGTGGCGGCAATTATTGTTGATTTTGAGCTCATGACTTAACTATTTACGTTATAAAGTTTAGATTAAATTAATTTTTTAAAGTATATTATTTATTATGTCTACAGGCCTGCAGGAAGTCAAATGAATACTGGTTTATTTGATTTTCAATCCGGCTGTTAAGGTGATTTTACTAATGTTTAAGTTTGAAGTGAACATTGCAAAATCAATAAGGGACTAGTATATGCAACAGCTTTCACTTCCGTTTTTTATTTCTTTAAAGAAGATTTATAATTTTTCTTTTCTCGATGTGTCTATGATTCCATGAAGGAATAACATATTGGTACAGTTCAAAATTTCACGTTTATCCGAAAATTCTTTCCTAGTATTTTCTATGATAGTATCAATTTGAAGCATATAAAGATCAACTAACAATTTAGGCTTTAGGGTTTCCCAATAAAAACCATCCTGTATACCACGAACTATATTTAGTAACAAAAAAGGCGTAAATTTATCCTTTTTCGATTTTATAACGATCTGATATACTTTAGGATAATATTCTATAATGTCATTAATAAACACCGATGTAAAAACAGAAATATTATTTTGTATAAAATTAAAAAAAATTAAAAGTTCATCGGGAGGATTGTTGTATTCACTAGCAAGGTTTTCGATATATTTTTCGACTTTAGTTAATTCAATTGTTGTTATTTTTTTTACAATATCTTCTTTATCAATGAAATACTGATAAAATGTTTTTTTAGAAATTCCACATTTTTTACTAATTAAGTCTATAGAAGTTTTTTTAATTCCATTGTTTGGAAATAGCAATAAAGCAGTTTTCATGATTTCTTGCTGTGTATTTTTCATTATTTTAAGTGATAATCATTTTTTGTACTTCATTATATATTTTCCCGGTCTCATGTATTTTAAAGATAGATAATCTCAAATTTTTGATTCAAATCATTGGTAGAATCAGTTCAATAAAAAAAAGCTATACTTACAAAGATATTTCACAAATTGGGCAAAAAAAAGGTTGATTAATCGCCAAGATTGGTTTATTTGTCGCCTTTTAAAGGTTTAAAAAAGTCAGGGTAAGCTGCGTTCTAAAAACGGAGTTCAAGTTTAAATAGTTTTCAAATATTTGTGTATAAGTGTCCGGTGTTGTATAATGCGACTTATAGACATATTTTAGCGACTTTTATTTTAACAGTGATCAGACAGAAAGCGCGAATTTTATAAAAAATTATCATAATTTAAAAAAGTAAAATTTCTAATGCATTCTGAAAAAAACTCCGCTCATACCGAACAGTATTTTAAAATAGTCCGCGAAAAATTACGCTTTAACTCTGTATTTTTTTTAACGGGTTTGCTAACTGTTTCAATGTGTGGCTTTTTCTGGCTTAATACAGATTCATTTTTATCACTTAATAGCATTCCGTTATTTGCAATTGTACTTATTATCAATGGAAGTAGTGAAACTTTTTTTTCAATTATAAATAAAAATAATTTTGAAAGTTGGGGACTGCTCCTTCAATCAGGAATATATGCTGTATTAGTAGGGGTCTTATTTTTACTTATTCCTTTTGAATCAATAAATGTACAGGTGGTTATACTTTTATATCTATTTTTGGCAGCTATTTTCAACTTAATTTTTACTGGGGCTTTAAAACAGTACGGTATGGTTAACTGGAATAGTTTTATAACTTTAAATAAAATAGTCGTTATAGTATCACTCTTTACGTTAATTTTTGAAATTAAAGATTTTGAAGAAACAGATTTATTACTTTACATCACATTAATTTGTTTTGGATTTAGTAAGGTATTACTAGGTCGCGGATTTTCTGAACTCAATACTTTTAATGAAAAAATAAGCTGGTCCATCTATCATAAAATTGATGTGATTAAGAATGAATATTTTAAATCCCTTGAAAGAAACTGGGATGCCGAAAGAGATTTATATATTTAAAAATGTGCACTAATTTTAGGTTTATCGATTTACTTTAAAATAGATTAAAATTCTCATTTTCATCAATTTAACTAAGATGTAAAAAGTTGTTGTCATTTCGTATTAATACATTAAAAAGGATACTCTATTTATAATAGCGTATCCTTTTGTCCTTAGATATTTGTAAATATATTAGTAGAAAAGTATAGTTAGTTGTTCACTGCTAAAGAAACTTCCTCTCGGTAAAGAATAGCCCCTATTTCGGGATGTATCTGAGTGTTTTTGGCAAAACTCTCAATAGGTTTTTTTACAGATTTCAGGAAAGAATTACTCAATAGGATGTAGGAGGGACGTTCGGCAAAACCATTTTTTAGAAGTTGATGTGCCTCCACAATTGTGGCTCCATACAGTTTGCTGAATTTTTTAATCTGGTATTTACTAAACTCTCCATAATGAACGATTAATTTAAGTGATAAGTCAATTTTAATGTTTAGCGATTTACTAAGTAGTATTACTTTATTTTCAAATGCTCGAAGCATATTACGTAAATTTTCCATTGTTTTTTCATAAGATGGTTTCTTGGAATACTTATAAAAAAGAATTGCATCTCCCTCAATTTCTGAAATATTGAAATTTTGGTTGTTGGATATTATGAGTTCAGTCAAAAGTTCTTTCACAATATACTCACCAGTGTAAATTTTAGTGTTGTAGACAAACTCAGTAAAGCCACTAAAATCCGGTATTAGTATTATTCCTTCTTTAATCGTAGTATTTTTCATAACATAGGCTTTGTATTGATTAGTAAAAATCTGTTGCCTGATACCAACAGGCAACAGATTAAATTATACTTATTGCCATCCTCCACCAAGGGAACGGTACAGCATGGTAATTGCATTAAGTTTTTGCGTTTTTATCGCAGCTAAATCCAACTCAGATTTTAATTTATTGGTCTGAGCAATAATTACATCAAGATAATTGGCCTCATTGTATTTGTATAAGGTGACAGAGTTTGTTACTATGGTTTTTGAGCGTTCCACTAAACCTTCAGCAATTTTTTGTTGTTGCTCTAATTTTTGGATTTGAACCATAGCATCAGATACTTCTGCAACAGCTGTTAAAACAGATTGTTTGAAATTAAGTTCAGCTTGTTCTGAACTAATTTTTGATTGTTCATATCTTGTTTTTAGCTGTTTCCCATTTAAAATAGGCTGTAGTAATGAACCTGCAGCAACACCAAATAAAGAGCCAGGTAACTCAAACCAGTTACTTGCTTTAAAAGAATTAATTCCTCCTTGTGCCGTTATGTTTAGTGAAGGATACATACTTGTTTTAGCAACATGTATACTCGCAATGCTTCTTCTAAAATCGAGCTCTCTACTTTTTACATCAGGTCTGAAGGACAGTATTTGAGAAGGATAACCGGTAGATAGTGCTTCGGGTACAATAACTTCATCCAGTCTAAGATTTCTTTCTATCTGATCAGGTAAACTGCCTGTTAATATACTCAGGGCGTTCTCCTGTACATTAATTGCACCTTCTATAACAGGGATATTTTTTAAAATTTGATCTTTAGTAATCTCTTGCTGTTGAACAGCCAAAGAGGTAATCATACCCAGTTCTTGTTGTTTATTTAAAATAGTAAGCGTGCTGTCTGCAAAAGTTAAATTGTTTTGGGTAATTTCCAATTGTTTATCCAACATCAGAAGGTTATAGTAACCGGTAACTACTTCGGAAACCAAGCGTGTTTTAACAGCTTTTGCAGCCTCTTGTGTTTTAAGATAGTCTGCTAAAACTTCTTCTTTTGCACCTTTAATTTTACCCCAGATATCAGCTTCCCAAGAAATATTGACGGAAGTACTATAATCTTCGATGTATTTTTGTCCCAAAAACTGTCCTAATGAAAGTCCGTTTAAACTATTGTCTGATGGACGTGATATGTTGGCAGCAGCGACAGTAGCATTAACAGTGGGCACATTTGCCCATTTTGATTGCTTGTATCCCAAAGAAGCAAATTCTATTTGCTTTAGAGCAATTTGCATATCATAATTGTTTTGTACTGCTTGGTCAATAAGATTGACCAAGACAGGATCTTTAAAAAACTCTTTATAATTAATTAGTGCAATGTTGCTTGCGCTGTCCTTTTGAACTGATGTATCATCATTTCTAAAGGTATCAGGAAGGTCAACTTCAGGTTGCTCGTACTTTTGAACAGAGCACGATAAAATAAATCCTGAAATTGTGGTGATGTATATTATTTTTTTAAATAAATTCATTTCTTAATTTTTGAATTAATATTCCCAATCGGATTCGGATATTTCTTTTCCACTCATTTTTTCCTGTAGGTATTGAAATACAACAAAGAGTACAGGAGTTATGAAAACACCCAATATTGTACCTACAAGCATACCAAAAATTGCGGCATATCCTATAGAATGATTACCCATTGCCGAAGGTCCTACTACGAATACCAGTGGTAATAATCCTGTAATAAATGCTAATGAAGTCATTAAAATTGGACGAAGCCTTGCTTTAGCTCCTTCGACAGCAGCTGCAATCAAACTCTTACCGGCTTGTCTTCTTTGAATAGCAAATTCAACAATCAAGATTCCATTTTTGGCAAGTAAGCCTATAAGCATTACCATTGCAATCTGAACATAAATATTGTTGGAAATGTCTGCCATTGAAATACCTATGAACACTCCGCTAAGTCCCACTGGGATAGCAGTAAGAACAGCTAAAGGCAGGATATAACTTTCGTATTGTGCAGCTAATAAGAAAAATACAAAAATAAAACACAATGCAAAAATGACAGTAGATTGTGAACTGGAAGCATTTTCCTCACGGCTCATGCCTTTATAATCATAGGTATATCCAGCAGGCAGGATTTGCTCACTTACCTCTTTAATTGCAGTCATTGCCTGACCCGAACTGTAACCTGGTTTAGGCATAACGGTTAGGTTAGAAGAATTAAATAAGTTAAATCGATCAACGACTTCAGCTCCGGAGGTATTTTTTAAATGAACAAGCGTATTTATAGGAACCATTTCACCAGCAAAGTTTTTTACAAAAATACTGTTGAGTGATTCTTTATCTTTTCTGTTTTCAGGATTTGCTTGAACCAAAACACGGTAATATTTTCCAAATCTTGTAAAATCAGAAGATTGAATGCTACCATAATACCCTTGCATTGCACTTAATACGTCTGCTACGGTAACCCCTAATTGAGCTGCTTTTGTCTCATCCACTAAAACTTCAAATTGTGGATATTCAACATTAAATGTGGTAAAAGCAACCTCAATTTCAGGACGCTGCATTAACGCACCCATCATACCATAGGAAATGCCTCCTAATTTTTTTAAATCTCCATTAGTACGATCCTGTAATACTAATTCGATACCACTGGTATTTCCAAATCCTTCTACAGTAGGTACATTAAGTACCAGGAAATTAGCTCTTTTGTCGTTAGATAATTCAGCTTGGATCTGTCCCATAACGTCACCTAATTTCTGAACATCACCTCTCTCTTGACTTTTCTTTAATTTAACAAATAAAGTACCTGAAGAAGAAGAAAGCGAACCACTAAAAAGATTTAATCCATCAACGGTAATCACTTTGTCTACAGCAGGATTTGCAATAAGTTTGTCTTGTACACTACCTAAAACTTGTCCCGTTCTATTTTGTGATGCCCCTGCAGAAAGATTTGCAGTTACAATGATAAAATTTTGATCCTCATCAGGAATAAAAGCTTTTGGAGTTGTCATAGACATCCAGGCAAATAGCCCTCCAAAGATTGCAATAAGTAAAAAGGCTACCCATTTTCTTTTTAATAAAAATAAAATTGATTTAGCATATTTAGAGGTCATTTTATCAAACGAAGCATTAAATCCTGCAAAAAAGCGTTCTTTAAATCCTGTTTTTTCATGACTGGGATCATGGGGTTTTAGTAATATGGCACAAAGTGCAGGACTTAGCGTCAATGCATTTACAGCAGAAATTACAATCGCGATGGCTAATGTTATAGCAAATTGCTTGTAGAATAAACCTGTTGAACCTTCCATAAAAGCAACCGGTACAAACACAGCAGACATAATAAGTGTTATCGAAATAATTGCTCCTGAAATCTCACTCATCGCCGACATAGTAGCGGCTTTAGCATTAAGCCCTCTTTTTTCCATTTTGGCATGGACGGCTTCCACAACTACTATGGCATCATCTACCACAATACCAATTGCAAGCACCAATGCAAATAAGGTTAATGTATTTATTGAAAAGCCAAAAAGTTGCATAAAGAAAAACGTACCCACAATAGATACAGGAACCGCAATTGCAGGAATAAGTGTAGATCGGAAATCCTGTAAAAAGATAAATACCACAATAAATACCAATATAAAGGCCTCGATTAGGGTATGAATTACCTGATCGACAGAGGTATCCAATGATTCTTTTGTTGCATAAGGAATGTCATACTTCATACCAGAAGGAAATGATTTTTCGAGTTCTCTCATGCGTTTCTCTATAGCAATTTGAACCTCGTTGGCATTAGATCCAGACATTTGGAAAATTGCCATTACAACTCCTGCATCCTTATTGTATTTAGCAGAAACAGCATAATTGTACGCACCAAATTCTACTTTAGCAACATCTTTCAATCGTAGGATGGAGCCATCATTTTTAGCTCTTATAACTATGTTTTCATATTGAGAAGGTTCTGTAAACTTACCTTTGTATCGCATTACATACTCCATAGATTCTCCAGTCCTTTCTCCGAATCTACCTGGGGCGGCTTCTAAATTTTGGGACTGAATGGCACGTGATATTTCAATAGGAGTAAGTTTATAAGCATTTAATTTAGCAGGATCCAGCCATACACGAATTGAATAATCTTTGTTACCATAAGCCATGGCATCTCCAACACCTTTAATCCTTTTAATTTCAGGAATGATATTTATTTTAGCATAATTTTCTAAAAATAAATCATCAATTTTAGGATCATCACTACTTAAAGTGATCATACCCATCATACTGTTTTGTTTTTTTAGAGTTGTAACTCCAGCTTGTACCACTTCAGCAGGGAGCTGATTGGTTACTTGCGACACTCTGTTTTGCACATTTATCGCAGCTTGATCAGGATCTGTTCCTAATTTAAAAATAACGGTGATTGTTAATGTACCATCATTACTGGATACGGAATTGATATAATCCATATTTTCCACCCCATTAATAGCATTCTCGAGAGGAGGCGCAACCGAACGTCCGATGGTTTCAGCATTTGCACCCGGATAAAGAGCCACAACAGTTACTGTAGGCGGTGCAATATCTGGAAATTTGGTTATAGGAAGTCCAAGCATTCCTACCACACCCAGTATCACTAGTAACAGTGAGATTACCGTTGCTAGAACAGGTCGTTTTATAATTGTTTTTAACATGTTTTTGTTTTTGAGAATAGTTAATTCTTATATTTTAGCAGTTTTTTGTGCAGTAACCGGTGTTCCTGATTGAAGTCTGTCAAATCCGGAAACGATGTAGGTGTCTCCTGGTTTTAAACCTTCCGATATAATGTATTTGGTTCCTGTTTTGCCTGATATTTTTACTTCAATTTGCTTGGCCTTACCTTGTTTGTCTACAATAAATGCGAAGATTTTATCTTGTACGCCCATAGTGGAAGCAATTGGCAGTAAAACAGCATTATTATTTACTTGTTTCATAATAATCTTACCAGTACTTCCACTTCTTAAGATTGTTTTTGGGTTATCAAATTTTGCTCGTAAAGTTATCGCTCCGGTATTTGAATCAAATTGTCCATTTACGGCATCAATTTGACCAGCAATTTCATATTCCTCTCCATTAGATAGCTGAAGATTAACTTTTAGACTATTTTTGAGGATGTTTTTTCCTGGATATTGACTCTGAAAAGTTTGAAAATCATTTTCGCTCATACTGAAATAAGCATTCACTTTGTGAATATCTGAAAGAATAGTTATGGGTGTAGGGTTTGAGGGAGCAATGAGACTTCCCAGACGGTAGCCCACTCGGCCGATGTAACCGCTAACAGGTGCTTTTATCGTGCAAAAATTAAGATTAATTCTTGCTGATCCTACTTGTGCTTGAGCTCCTTTATACGCAGCTTCTGCCTGATCCACCTGAAGACTGGAAACTATTTTACTTTTAGCAAGTTCTTTTTTTCTGTCTAACTCAATTTTTGCAGAACTTAGATTTGCTTGGGCTGTATTATATTGCTCTCTGTAGATGCTACTTTCAATAATGAAAAGCGTTTGACCTGCTTTAACGTAAGCACCGTCGTCAACAAGTATTTTTTGAAGGTATCCGGAGATTTGTGGACGAATTTCAACATCAGCAACACCTTCGATGCTAGTGCTGTATTCTTTTGAAATTGTCGACTGTTCGCTTACAATTGTTGCCATTGGAAGTTCTATTGCTCCTTGCTGCGTGCTTTGATTTTGATCTTTTTTACCGCATCCTTGCAAAAAAAGGAGTAGAGAAAAAAATACTGAAAACTTGAAAATGGAATATCGATTCATTGATCTTTTGTTATATGTTTAATAATCGGGAGCAAAATTCGATTAAAAAAGAGCAAATAAACAAAGCAGAAGTCGCCTATATTTGTTTAAAAGTCGCCTATATTTTTTATCAGCGGAGAGGTTATTATTACGGTTAAATCACAATTTTTTTAGAGAGTAAAAATGCGAATACGAAACCTTTAGGATATAAGAACAATGCTAAATGCAAGGTTTTTTTTTCAATGTTTTATCTACTATTTTGTACCGTTAGCATATTGACACTTTTATCAAATATTTAAAAAAAAATACGTCTTAGAAATGTTCTTAAGGACTTCTAATGAATTAACTAGTCTCCAAGATTTGAATTAGGAGGCTTTTTTGTGTTCGGTGAAAATAGATACAGAAGAAACTAATTTAAAACTGTTCTCTATATTGGGTAGGTGTAATGCCTATTTTTTTTTAATAAATCTTGAGAAATAGGGTGGTGTTCAAAACCTAATCATAGGCTGTTTCGGCTATGGTTTTGTCAGTATTCATCAAAATATTTTTGCTTCAATAATCCAAAGCAATATGAATATTTTCCAATACCGGTTTGCCGGTTTCTTGTTTTAATAAGTCACTTTAAATAAAACAGGTTCTTATCAAACACCAAAAAACTCCTTAAGCAATTAAAGAGTTTTTTTATTCCGAAGAAGTTGATAGAATAATTTAGATTACAATAAGTATGTTGGAAACAAGAGTATTTGCAGATTCTAATCAGCAATTAAACTTCGTTTTATAAATTATTGAGCTCTTCTGCTGCACTCTCGGTACTTCCGTCACCTCCGGATCTTTCATTTGGACTTTTTTCAAATTTATCAGGTGTATAACGTTTTGGGTTAGTTCCGGTTTCATCCGGTTTTTCGCTTTTGCCAGTATCATCATCTTTGTCTTCATTATTTTTTGGACTGCTGTACTGACTGTGAAAAGGACATTTCTGAAACTCGGGACTGCTGTAATATTGTAGATTTTCCATAACTATTTGTTTTAATTTGTTGTATTAAAAGTAAGCTTATAAATACATTGTATTTTATATGAAATCAAAGAATCATTATAAAATTTACATAAAAGTTATGACGGTAAATCTTTAAAAAGGTATTCCAAATGCCTGTATTTTTTTATTTCAAAAAAAAGATTCCTAAATAATCACTACTTTTTCAAATCGTCCATGATGGCTCACAGAGACAGCTTGTGCAGTATGGGAGTGTGTAGAAGTTAAAAAAGGAATACCATATTGATCCTTACTGATATTCTTTTTTTCAATTTCAATAACCTTTTTTAAGTGGTCAGGATGAGTAACTGCAATAGTATGAATGCAATCATTACTGATATTGGTTTCTGTATAATACTTATTATTTCCGCAACAAATTACTGTTCCTGAAATAAAATGGTCGTTTTGGAAAATGAAACTACACTTCAGTTTTTGTGGAATATAGGATCTTATTTTCGTTTGCCTGTTATATATTTTGTAAGCAGCTTCTTTCATACTCCAAAGCGACCAGACAATAATTTCAGGATGCAAAGCTTTATTTATGAGCAACTGTTCATCTGCAGTAAAAATTTTTTCCAGAAAACCTTTTCGCTGCCAGTTACTTTCATGACGGGATTGGACGATATCAATAATATCATTACCTATCATTTTGCAGCTAATTTGGTTTCAATAATAGCTATTGATGTTTTCACATCCAGCATGCGTTCCATATCAGTATTTTCAATTATGATGTTAAATTCTTCTTCTATATCCAGAATAATATCGACCAGATTAGCTGAATTGATATTGAGATCATGAATAAAATCAGTGTTTTCAGTAAGGTGTTCATAAGCATCCGTATTAGTGGTATACGGTTTAATAATTACTTTTAATTTAGCTGTAAGTTCTTCTTTATTCATAGTGTTATTTTTTGAAATTTTTTAAAGATTACACAGGCATTTACATCACCAAAACCAAAACTTGCTTTAGCTATAATATCTGGTTTGGTATTGATTGTTTTGAAAGGAACTCTGGACGGATGTATCATTGAAGTAATTTCAGCATGAAGATCCTCACAATTTGTATTTCCAAATATAAATCCTTCCTGAAGCTGGAGAATTGCAGCTACACTCTCAATGCTTCCTGCTGCACTTAAACAATGCCCTGTGATACTTTTTAAAGAGTTTATATAAGGGAAATTTTCCCCTTTTAATCCCAGGGCTTTAGTCCAGTTTTCAATTTCGAGACTGTCTTTTGTAGTTGCGGTAAGGTGTCCGTTTATGGCATCAATATCAGTTGGTGAAATTCCTGAATTATAAATAGCATCAGTAATACAGCGTTGCACCGCCTGACTGTTTGGCGCAGTCATACTTCCGTTTCCTCTCTGTCCTCCTGAGTTAACGTTCCCTCCCAGTATTTCTGCATAAATAGTGGCTCCACGCTCTATGGCACTTTCCAGCTCTTCTACAACTATTGCTCCGGCACCACTGCCGGGAACAAATCCGGCTGCAGAAGCACTCATAGGCCGGGAACCCTGATGAGGATTATCATTAAATTTTGAACTGCATACCCGTAAAGCATCAAATCCAGCCCATATATAAGGCCCGCTATCTCCTGTACTACCGGCTAATATACGTTTTGCCTGTCCGGATTGTATACGGTCATATGCCATTATAATCGCTTCAGTACCGGTAGAACAGGCCGAAGAATTAGTCGTTACCTGATTTCCCAAGCCTAATTTTCCTCCCAGGTAAGCACTTATACCACTATTCATGGTTTGGGCAACCACAGTACTTCCCAATCTTCGGGTCTGTAGTTCATCTATTTTATAAATACTTTCGCGAAACTTATCAATTCCGGATGTTCCTGATCCAAATATAGTTCCGCTATCCCAGTCAGGCTGGTCATTTATTTCTGTTGATAAGCCTGCATTTTTCCATGCTTCTGTACCTGCAATAACACCGTATAAAATACCGGTACTATTAAAACCTCGTAATTCGAGTTCTGTAAAATACGCTGCTTTTAGTTCCTCTGAAATTTGCGGCTTACCGGCTATCTGACAGGAAAATTGCAGCTCTTCTAATTGCGGATCATGTCGTATGCCTGAAATCCCGTTTTTTACAGCCTGTGTAAATGCCGGGATTCCGACTCCGTTTGGAGCCACTACACCAAGACCTGTTATGACCACTCTTTTTTTCATAATTTGGTAGTAATCATTCCGGCAACAATACCTTTACAAACTTCAATTCCGGCTTCGTTTTTCATAACGACATCACATTTAAGTTTACCAAAGCGGAAAAATGTTTTTTGAGACGTTACCGTTACTTTTTCATTTGGATACACGGGTTTTAAAAACTGCATATCAGCCGAAGTAAAAGCGACCACTGTATCTTTCTTTAAATCATTTCCCAGTAAATAAATACCAAGGCAAACCATGCCAATCTGAGCCATGGTTTCCGTTAAAATAACACCCGGAGTCACCGGATTATCTTTAAAATGACCTTTGTAGAAATCAAGATTTTCATTAAAAGTATAAGTTCCGGTAATGCCGTTTTCATCTGCATGAAGCAGTTCATCCACAAATAAAAAAGGTTTGCTGTAAGGCAGTTGCTTAATAATATCGTTTAAATTCATTTTTTTATATTAATTTACCATTGTAACAAAACACGTTGTGCTGAAAATCCCGGACCAAAACTGAGCATCAGTCCTTTTTCTCCTAATTTAGGTTTTTTATCCATAATACGCTCCAGTACATACAAAACAGTTGCACTTGACATATTTCCGTATTGTTTAAGTACTTCTTTTGTATCATCAATATTTTTGCCTAATCCGGAGAACAGTTCTTCTACAGTGGTTACAATTTTTTTACCACCGGGATGAAATATCATGTGATCCAGATCTTCAATTTGTAAATTGTTTTTTTTGAGAAACGGATGGATTATATCTCCAAAATGGGAGGCAATAGTATCAGGAACTTCAATATCCAGTACCATTTGTAAACCACTATTGGTTAACCTGAAGCCCATCATATGCTCCGCATCATAAAAATGATACATTTCTTCATCAATAATTTCAGGACCTTTGTCTTCCTCGCAGGAAGATAATAAACAGCAGGCAGCGCCATCGCCAAAAATAGCGGCACTTACAATATTAGGCATCGAAAAATCATTTAGCTGGAAAGTTGCAGTAGGTGATTCAACGGCTATAACAGCTGCTCGTTTTCCGGGATTAGCCTTCAGAAAATTTTTAGCATATATAATACCTGATATTCCGGCAGCACACCCCATTTCGGTTACAGGTAATCGTACGATATCCTGCCTGAGATTCATTTTGTTAATGAGATAAGCATCCAGAGACGGAATCATAATTCCTGTACAGCTTACTGTAATGATGTAATCCAGCGATTGTGAATCCCAGCCTGCATTAATAAGCGCTTTTTCTAATACCTGCTGACCTAATATAACAGCTTCCCGGGTATAAATATCATTTTTTTCTTCAAATGAAGTTGCTGTAAATACCTCTTCGGGATCCATGATGGAATACCGTTTGTCTACAGCTGCTCCTTCAAATATTTTTTTTACTTTTTTTATAAAACGCTCTTCCTGTCCGGACAACCAGCTATCTAAAAAAGGAAGTATTTCCTCTGTTGTACGCCAGTATTTTGGCAGCTGGTTAGCCACTGTTGTTATTTTTACACTCATTTTTTAGCAATTATCCATTGGTATCTGAAAGCCCATTTCCAATTTATGGTATAGTTCGATAAATTTATTTTTTTTGAGAAAGCTTCTAATTCTCTTTTTTTGAATCCTCTTAATATAGAAACCAGACCATCTTTACGACCCATGTGATTCAAATTGAAAACAAAACAAATAACTTTAAAAAGGCCGTATGCCAGTTTACTTCTGTGTAAATCATTTATCACAATACCTATTGTTGCATTCTTATTAAAGATAGTAATTATATCTATGATTGCTTCATCATTAAAATGGTGCAGTGTTAGCGTACACAAAACAATATCATAGTGAATGGCTGTAAATTCTTCACTAAAAATATCGATACACCGATATTCTATATTCTTAAAATCATTAGATAAAGCCCTTGCATGATTTATGGTAAAAGCATTGGCATCAATACCTATGAGTTTAAAATTGATGTTGTTTTTTTGTCCGTATCTGTCAAGCATTCTTAACATATCACCATTTCCACAACCAATATCTGCAATAACTATAGTTCCTGAATAATCAGTATTTTGCAGCAATTTTTGTACTCCCTCCAGTGTTAGCTTATTTCCTCCCAAGAATTGATTTATCCGGGCAATTTGATCCAGCGCAGATTGTAACTCTTCGCCCTGAAGTGAAAAATCATCCATTATTTCTGTTTCCTGAGTTCTGTATTGCGTGTGTATTGTCATTTAATTAAATAGCTATTGGTTTGCCATGCGTTTGTCTGATAATTAAAGGCAGCAGTTTAGGAAATGCAATTATTAATTTTAATAACGCATTTGAAATTTTTTTATGGATAAATATTTTTCCGAGAAGTCTGCCAATAAAGAGTCGTTTTCCAAAATTTTGTTTCCATTTTTTTTTATAATTTTTTTCCAGCTGTTTACGTGAGATTAAGCCCGAATGAAAATCCAGTACTAGTTCTGAAGCTATTTTTGCACTGTGTATTGCCATTGCCATTCCGTTTCCGCAAAGCGGATGAATCAGACCGGCTGTATCACCAATCATTATTATATGATTTTCAACAGTTTGTTTTCTGTCAAATGATATTTGGCTTATAGTAATTGGTTTGTCAAACAACAGAGTGCTTTTTTCAAAAACAGATTTGAGGTGCCTGTTTTGAAAAAGTACACTTTGTTGATAATGATCAATATTTTTATATTTTTTAAAAGTTTGATAATCTGCCAGATAACAAATATTTAAAATACCATTTTCAATTTTTGAAATTCCGCAATATCCTCCGTTAAAATTATGTAAAGCCACAATATCAGCATCAAAATTCCCAGAATAATGTCCCTTCACGGCCAGCCAGGGAGTCTTTTTTTTAATAAAATTACGGGACAATTGCTGATCAATGTTTGAACGTTTCCCAAAAGCACCCAATACTGTTTCTGAATATAAAGTTTGAGTCGGTGTTGTTACTGTAAAAACGTTTTTGCTGAAGGTAACATTCACAACATTTTCGATAATAACAGTACAGCCATTTCTGATGGCTTTTTGGTAAAGAAAATGCTCCAGCTTATAACGGCTGATTCCAAATCCGCCAAGCGGCAGTCTGGTATTTACTATTTTGCTGTTTTGTGTTGAAAATTCAAATTTCGAAATAGTAGTAGGATGTAATTGATTAATATTTATGCCAAGCCAGGATAAATAGGGGACAATTTCATTAGAAATATATTCTCCACAAACTTTATGACGCGGATAGGCGGATTTTTCAATCAGCGTAACTTGTAATCCTTGTTTGGATAAATGAATCGCAGCTGATAAACCTGCAAGTCCACCGCCAATAATAATTACGTCCGTCTTTGTTTTCATATCATCAAGTGGGATATCATATTTATTATGAGGTATATTCCTCAGGTGATTTATTAAATATAAACTTAAATTTAATAGAATAGTGAATGCTTATATTATTTTTGACAATTATTATAAAATTTGTTGTTCCGTTTATGGAGAAAATAACAGAAAAGTTTAGTCTCTTCATTACGTTTTGCTTTCCGCAATCTTAATTTCTTTCTATTTAACGTTCTATTAGTATTTGATATTCCCTGAAATATTTTACAATTCATACCTTTGTATATACAAATAAGGATGAATTATGAATACCGATACACTTTCTAAAATAAAAATTTCCGTTCTCGACTTGGCAATAGTCAGAGAAGGAGGAAATGCTGCGGATACTTTTAAAAAAAGTTTAGAGTTAGCTCAGCATGTAGAGAAATGGGGATTTACCCGTTTTTGGCTTGCTGAGCATCATAATATGCAAGGGGTTGCGAGTACTGCAACGGTGGTTTTAATAGGTCATATTGCAGGTGGAACATCAACATTGAGAGTAGGATCAGGAGGAATAATGCTTCCTAATCATGCTCCATTAATTGTGGCAGAACAGTTTGGAACCTTAGCAACACTATATCCTGACCGGATTGATTTAGGATTGGGTCGTGCTCCGGGAACGGATCAGTTTACAGCCGCAGCTTTAAAAAGAGATGAGCATGCAGCAATGGAATTTCCGGGAAATGTACAGGAATTACAAATGTATTTATCAGAAGGAAATAAAAACGGAAGAGTACGGGCTATTCCGGGTGAAGGGCTGGACATCCCAATCTGGATTTTAGGTTCGAGTACAGATAGTGCTTATCTTGCAGCTTCTTTAGGTTTGCCTTATGCTTTTGCCAGCCATTTTGCTCCTGCCCAACTCCATAAGGCATTAGCAATCTACAGGCAAAATTTTAAACCTTCGGCTCAGTTAAAGGAACCATATACAATTGCCTGTGTGAATGTTTTTGCTGCTGATACAGATTATGAGGCGAATCGATTGGCAACCTCATTTAAAAAAATGTTTCTTGGAATTATCACAGGAAATAGAAAACAACTACAACCGGCTGTTGAGCCTAATGAAGATTTTATGGATCCAATGGAAGAAGCTGCCTTACAACAAATGATACAATATACTTTTATTGGCGGTCCTGAAAAAATCAAAAAAGAATTAGAAAAATTTATTGATATAACTCAAGTTGATGAAATAATGGCTGCTTCAGCAATTTATGAGCATGAAGCAAGATTACATTCTTACGAAATTTTGGGAGCTTTGTATAAAAAGGAAAATTAATTTAAAGTCAAAGCTCCTAAAATTTCTTCAGACATAAACGGACCTCCGGGATATTTAGCAGTATAATCCAGATTGAGCCAGATTTGGTCTCTCTCATCAATATGATAATGAAGCTGTTTTCCGTAGCTTTCTTTTTCAAAAAGTTTGTTTTTTATCAAAAAATTGACTGCTTCCAAATCATTCATATTTCCTATCAAAATTTCAGGATAAATATGTCCTTTAGTATGAATTAATCGCGGAGTTCCGCCAATTGCTCTGACACAGGCTGCCATTAAAATAGAATGATCATCACAATCTCCTGATAAATAATTTAGTGATTCTGTTGCTGCGGCAATGTAGTCTCCATCTTTAGGGTCACTCACATAATTCCAGCGGCTATTAATTTCTTTAAAAACTGCAAAACACTGAATAATGGTGCGATAGTCTGAATATCCTTTGATGTTTTTGAAATTTTTATTTACAGCCATTACAGCAAAATTACGCACCTTGGGATTTTTATATTGTATGGCTTTAAGAATTTCTGATTTATTGGGAAAAGGAAGTAATTTGGAAATAATAATATCCTGAGGATAGGGATTGTCAGACATGGTGTAAATCATCGAATCATAATCTTCATAAACACTTTCAAATCCGTAATTTCCGGATAATGTTCCGTACAATAAAACCAATAAATAGACCAGAATGCAAATAATAATAATGGTTCGCAGTAATCTTAAAAGTAACTGGATTGCTACTATAATAAAAATAAATAACAGAATCCGGTCTATGTTCAGAGGCCAGTTTAATTCAACTAAATTTTGATGTGCAATGAGAAATGTGGGAATACTAATCAAAATATTCAGCACAAAAATAATTACTTCATCCCAGGGCTTTCTGACCTGAAGTTTTTGCTTTATATTTTGAAAAGTAATATTTTTAAAGTTTATCATGCAAAGGAAAAAAGTAAAACTACACTGTTTTAACTATTTCATCAAAAGTACCTATTTTATCAATAATTTTCAGTTCTAATAGCTGATTTTGAATATTGTTTAACATTTCTTTGGATAATTGTCGTTGGGACCATTCCGTAAGTGAAAGCCAATCCTGAATATCGTTTATTTTTTGATGGTATTCAAAAGCCAGAATACTGTCAATTCCGCTAATGGATTTGAATGAAGTGGTCATTTTGTTAATTATTTGTAGTATCTGACGGATTGTTTCCGGATTTTTTTCCAGTATCTCATCACGAACAGCTATCACAAAACACGGCCATGGAGTAGGGCAGTCGGCTATTTTTCTAAAAATACCTTTATCGACTAACGGTTTAGTCATAAAACGTTCCCACATAAAATAATCGGCAGTTTCATTGGTTAAAGCTTCTACAGCACCGTCAATTGTATTGACAATTTCAAACTGAAGGTGTTCTGTTTTCCAATTTTGATTGTTTGCGTTTACATAAGCCATTAATTGAGAACCTGAACCAAGTCTTGAAATAGCTGCTTTAGTATTTTCAAGATCAGATAGTGTTTCATATTTTGATTTTGAAGCTACATGAATCCCCCATATTAAAGGCGAATCTACATAAATCTGAACAATCTTAGACGGATTCCCGGCTACAATATCTTTTACAATTCCTTCAGTCAGGATCACCGCAATATCGGTTTCACCTTCACGTAACATCTGACACATTTTTCCTGTGCCTTCAGGAACATCGGTCCATTGTAAATCGATTCCTTGCGCTTCAAATTCTTTGTTTTCTATGGTTAAATGCCAAGGGAGATTAAAGTGTTCCGGTACTCCGGCTATTTTTATTGTTTTCATTAAATTATTTTTATTACAGATATTAATTACTTTATGGTTGCTAAATCAATTTATATAAAGCATAACGAATTAATTTATCAATAGTTTCATGTGGATTTTCGCTAAATGTCCCATCGGCACGATTAGCTACAATGGCGTTGAGCGAAATAGCATGATGTCCTAAAAGCGCTGCTAATCCGTAAATAGCAGCAGTTTCCATTTCGAGATTGGTAATTTGCATTCCGTTGAAACTAAATTGATCCATTTTTCTGTTCAAATCAGGATCCTGAATTTTTAAACGTAAAACACGTCCCTGCGGACCGTAAAATCCCCCGGAAGTAGCGGTAAAACCTTTTTGGAATTCAATGGAACAAAATTGGTCTTCCAGCGCTTTGCAGCAGCGAATTACATAAGGTTTTCCTTTTTGTAAATCCCAGTTTGTCTGTTCGATAAAAGCAGATTCGATTTCAGTATTTGAAATACTGTCAATACAATAGGAGTGAAGCATATTGTCCAGACCTACAGCATATTGACTCATCACAAAACTGTCAACAGGAACAGATGACTGCAAAGAACCCGATGTTCCTATTCGGATAATATTTAAGGGATACAGTTTTTCTTTTGTTTTTCGGGTGGCAAAATCGATATTGACTAAGGCATCCAGTTCGTTCATAACAATATCAATATTATCAGGACCAATTCCGGTTGAAATTACCGATATTCTTTTGCCTTTATAAATTCCCGTCTGTGTTTTAAATTCTCTTTTTTGAGTGGAAAATTCAATGGATTCAAAATACGCTGTGACTTTCTCCACCCGATCCTGATCACCTACAAAAATAATATCCTGTGCGATATTCTCAGGTTTGAGATTGAGGTGGTAAATACTTCCATCGGGATTTAGAATTAATTCTGATGCTGCTATCATTCTTTTTTGAGTTGCTGAGTTACTAAGATGCTAAGTTCTGTTTAACTGAATATTGTTTAGCCTCCAACACGTTTAGTTTTAAACCCTTTTTCCTGTAAAATTTTCATGATTTTATCACGATAATCTCCCTGAATAATGATAGCTCCTTCTTTGAAAGTTCCGCCCACACTTAATTTGGTTTTGATTTCTTTAGCTAAAATTTTAAAATCCTCATCATCACCTTCGTAACCTTCTATTATAGTTGTAACTTTTCCTTTTCTTTTTTCAAATTTACAAATCAAAGGTTCTTTTTGAACGAATAATTTGTGTGGCGTATCCTCATTTTTTTCAGGCTCATTGGTTGGAACATGGTCTGGAAATAAGTTTTTTAACTGGTCTTGTAAGTCCATAATTTTTTATGTTAAATCAATTTATCGGAGTTATTTTTTAATCAATCCTAAGTCGACTAATCGTTCGTACAGAAAATCTCCTGCTGTTATATTTTCAAATTGTTTTGGATTTTGTGCGTCAATACAATTCTCAAGACAATCCAGCGGCATATCACTTACAGGATGCATAAAAAAGGGCACTGAATAGCGGGAAGTACCCCATAATTCTTTTGGGGGATTAACAACCTGATGTATGGTCGATTTTAATTGATTATTAGTATGTCTTGACAACATATCGCCCACATTTATGACTAATTCATCGGGTTTGGCTATAGCATCAATCCATTCTCCATCGTGGTTTTGAACCTGAAGTCCTTTGCCCTGAGCCCCCATTAAAAGTGTAATCAGATTAATATCACCATGAGGAGCTGCTCGAATTGCATTCTCCGGCTCTGAAGTAATGGGCGGATAGTGAATAGGTCTTAAGATGGAATTTCCTTCTTTGACATAATTATCAAAATAAAATTCGTTAAGCCCCAATCGTAAAGCCAATGCACGAAGGACATAAATTCCTGTTTTTTCAAGCATCTGGTATGCTTCTTTTCCTATTGAGTTAAATAGGGGTAATTCTGTTACATTTATATTTTCAGGATATTCAGAAGCATATTTTGAATCTTTGGATACATATTGACCAAAGTGCCAAAATTCTTTTAAATCCCCTTCTTTTCTGCCTTTGGCATGTTCTTTTCCAAAAGAAACATAGCCTCGTTGGCCCCCATTTTCCGGAAATTCATATTTTTTTTTAGTCTCCAATGGCAGGCTGAAAAAAGCTTTAATCTGCTGGTATAATTCTTCTACTAATTGCTGATCCAGAAAGTGACCTTTTAAAGCAACAAAACCAATATTTTCAAAAGCATTTCCTATTTCGTCAACGAATTTTTGTTTGCGTACAGGATTTTCTGAAAGAAAATCATTTAAATCAACGCTGGGGATATTTTGCATATTATTTTATTTTGATAGCATTTTAAGAGTTTTGACTTCTCCTTACAAATGTATTTAATAAATATATAAACTAAAATCATCCGAAGAAAAATAAGCTTGTAAATTTAAAGATATTCACTCGCGGAATTTTTTAAAATCACACTTTAATTTATGTAAGTTAATATATCTATATGTTAAAAATATATGTTTTTTATCGTATTTTTGGTTTATTATGTCGATTATGTTTGGTTTTTAAATATTTTTGTTGCAAATAAAGAATCCGGTGAAGCATCTTAGTTTTAAAGATTTTAATCTTATCGTTTTAATCCTGCTTTTTTCTTACAAGGGTATGACCCAAAATACTGTCACGGATTCTAATCGCAGGATGGAATCATTTAGTACCACAGGAAGTAATATAACAACAAGTAGTGGCAGTGTTTCTTATTCTGTGGGGCAGTTATTTTATGCCGGCATTGAAACAGCTGATTTTAATGTAGCTCAGGGAGTTCAGCAAGCAGAAGTTAAAGAAACTCTAAGTACTAAAAATGAGAGTATTCTGCCTAAGACACTAATGTTTGTTTTTCCCAATCCAGCAAAGGATTTTATTTATTTAACTACAGTAGAACTTGCTTTAGAAAAAGAATTAATAAGTTATAAAATTTTTAATCTCCACGGGATGCTTTTAAAGCAAAGTAACATCAGTCAGGAAGTAAGTAAAATATATTTAAATGATTTAATGCCTTCACTTTATCTGCTTCAGGTTTATCAGAATAATAAACTTTTAAAAACGTTCAAAATAATTAAAAAATAAAGTAATGAAATTTATAATTAACCTATTGTTTTTTTTAATTTTTGCAGTTAATATATGGGCTCAGTCACCGGAAAAAATAAGCTATCAGGCGATTATAAGGGGGCAGGATAATAGTCTGATTGTTAATTCTAAAATAAGTCTTTCAATTATTATTCATCAAAATTCATCAAAAGGTACTACTGTGTTTCAGGAAACACATACTGTGTATACCAATAATAATGGACTTATTTCTGTTGAAATAGGAACCGGGAACAATATTAGCGGGAGTTTTGCAAATATACCCTGGGAAAGAGGACCCTTTTTTATAGAAACACAGGTAGATGCAAGCGGTGGAACTAATTATAACCTCATAGGAGTTACACAACTGTTGAGTGTTCCTTATGCATTACATGCTAAAACGGCGGAAAGGTTAATATCTACGGATAACATTAACCCTTATAAAGCTAAAATTGTTATATTTAACTCTTCCAGAAACGTTGCTGATTCAGATATAAACAATACCATTGAATGTACTTCATCTGCTACATTAACTTTGACCAACGGATTTGAAAATATGCTGAATGGCGATACCATTAATTTAGAAGCTCACAATGGTGCTGTTTTAACCATACAGGCATCTCCGGGAGTTCAGATAAACTATAATGAAAATGGAAAAGCAGTATTTAGTAGTAGTACAGGAAATGTACGATTTGGTTTTCTGAGAAAAACAGATTCGAATTCCTATATAATATCAGGACAATGAAAAAATTAATTTTCTTTTTATTCTTTTCAACGGCAGTTTTTTCACAAAATTATCAGTATGCTATAGATGAGGTTCCGAATAAAACTCCGGCTTCATCAGAAATGAGTACTAATCAACGTGAAGAAATTGAATATTTTAATGCCTTTTTACTACCTGTCACACAAAAAATGAGTATTCAGGCAGCTTTAGACAGATATGGTTCTGTACGATTAGAAAAAGGAGATTATTCGGGAGTAAATATAGTTTTACACAGCAATCAAAGGCTTTACGGACATCTTTCATTGACGAAAGTTTCTAATATAACTATTGCATCGGGGACTACTAATGTAAAAATCCATAATATTATTTCATCAGGCGGAATTAATTTTCAGGCAGGATCAGCAATAAGCAATTCGGAATTCAAAAACATAGAATCTTCTGTAATACGTTCAGTGGGAGGTATTATTGAAAATAATATTTTTATTAACCTTTCAAGATGTGTTTTAAACTGGGATATGAGTAATTCCGGATATTTTAGAAACAATAAAATAATTAAGCACCGTATTCATGCGTATTATCCGCAAATAATAATGAAGGGCAATAGCAGTACTCCCAGTTATGGAAATGTACAATTGTGGATAAACATGCTCACTCCCGGCGGTAATGGAGCTGAAATTGATAATCTCAAAACTTTAACCTGGGTTGGAGTGGATTCAGAGAGCTGGAACTGGTATAATTACAGTAATAAACCGTTAATAGAAATGAAAAATATGGGAGACGTTAAAATTGCTTCTATTTCAGGAGGAAATTTAACTGCTACGCCAACACCTGTTTTTGATATTGCAGCTGAGAATGTCTCCATTTCAAGAAAATATATCAGTTCTAAAGCAGCTAAAAAAAGTATTTTACGGGGAAATACGAATATGTTTCTGATAGACAGTAATTCAGAAGATTATGATACCGACGAAACAAATGCAAGATTTGATTTTAAAGCTTATTTTAATTCTAAAAATATTTCTTTAAACGGTCTGGATATCAGCGGGCCTGTAACCGATATTTCTACAATAAATAAACTCAGCAATACTATTTCAGGAACTCAGAAAAAACCTTGGGAAAGGCCTGTTTTTGAAGCCGTTCCCAACCCTGCAGGTGACAACTGGAAGGCAAACAGAGCCGGAAAAACAGATCAGGCGGCATATATCCAGAATCTGATCAACACTAATAACATTGCTGAATTAGAAGAAGGTATTTATTATATAGGTTCTACATTAACTATCAGGAGTAATCAGGGAATTATAGGTAAAGGAACCGGTAAAACCGCCATTGTAGGTTTAAAAGATGATTTTCCGCTTATTACAGGAGAAAATACCAAAGGTGAGGTTAAGTTCTATCTGTCAAATTTGACTCTTCAGGGTGGTAGTACAGGTCTTAGAATACATCCTTTAAACGGCTCTCAGATTTCAGTGAGTGCCTGTATCTTTAGACATTTAGTTTTTAGAAACCAGAATTATGGTATTCATTTAGATAAGTTTTATGGATTTGATAACAATTTTATAGAACACGTGAGTTTTGTAAACACAGCTATTGGTTTCTTTCAGGAGGTTGATCCGCTTTATAAAGGAGTAGGAGAAGCAGCAACAATGATGTTTATGGATAAGGTTGTTTTTTACAAATGCCAATGGATTAATAATACGAAAGCACTGAGTTTACTATCATTCAGAGGATCCAATTTAAATGCGTGGATAGATTGCAGTTTTGATAATAATAAAATTGTTGCCGAAATGAGAAATTATGTTTCACCACTATTTGCCAATTGTAATTTTACAAACAGCAGTGGAGATTATGTAATAGGCGGAGAATCAAAAGTTGAATTTTATTCCTGCTTGTTTGATAAGAATACTACCAATGCTACTTTTAAATTATATGGAGCCTATTTAGAAGGCTGTAAACTACTGGATCATTCTAATTTATTTAAGACTTTTTCATCCACTGCCTTTATCAGTAATTCCACAATAACAGGAGAGGTAGGAACTTTTAATTCTGGTATGATCATTAATAGCAATATGCTTTCCAACTCAGGTTTTAATAAGACTCTGGTAAATGTTAATTCTGGAAAACCAACTGTAATTATTGACTCTAAACCAAATCCTTATCCTCAGCTCTTAGTGACTCATTAAAACAATAAATACTTTTAAAGAAAACACCAGTTTTGGTGACTTATGAATTATTGTTTTAATTATCTAATTTAAAAATTTCACTTTTTTTGATTCCTAAAATCTTAACTAGTTTATCCAGTTTTGATAATTTCAGATCATCAATTCCTCTTTCGATATTATTATATTTTTTTACACTTATTTCCATTTGAATGGCTATATATTCCTGAGTATGATTATTCATTAACCGATACTCTTTAATCTTTGAATAGTAATTTTTCATGGCCTTAATTTTTTAATACTAAATTTTATTTAGTTATTAACTGAACAATTTTATGTATTGAATAATTTAAAAACTAACCGTTCTAGGCATTTTCAGAATCTATTTTGTATCATCAAAAAATAGCGATACATCAAATTTGAATATAAATTCTGTTGAAACATCCAGAACTTTTGAAATTTCCATTAGTTTAGAAACGGTTAAATCGACATCACCTCTTTCAATTTTACCATACCCACTGGGACTCATTTTCAGTTCTGCTGCTACATACTCTCGGGTTAAGTTTTTTAATTCTCTTATTTTTCTAATATTTTCGTATACTTTCCTATTCATAAAAAACAATTTATTAGCTGCAATTACTGCTTGATATATAAATTAATTTTAAAACAAAAAAACTGCTGCTTTTATTTTATAAATTCAGCTCTTTATACTCTTTACTATAAAAATATTTTATTGACGTTTGTAAATTTTACGTTAAAACATTATTAATATTAATTTTGCATAAAAAACATCTATATAACGGTTTGTTTTGGGAAATATTGTAAAAAAAGCCAATAACGCTACATTATTATCATCAATATTAATTTTTAATAAAATTATTCTAATTGTATGAAAAGTAATTAATTTATCGACAACAAACATAAAAAAACGATAAACTGCATTTTTTTGCTCTGATAATCAGACAAATAAATTTTTGTTTTAAATCCACAAAAAGCAATCTTTTTAGAATTGTTTTTTTAAACATGTTTTACTTTTAAAACATATCCTAAAGATTCTAAAATCAGAACATAATGTGTTTTTGTTATATCTTTCACAACAGCATTCTGTTTGCAAAAAGGACCTGAATTCAGATGTATTTTGTCACCTATCTGATATTGCATAACCGATATTTCTTTGGCGGTATCTCCGTGCTTAAGCCATTCTTTAATAGTTTCAATTTCTTTATCTTTAACTACTGCATGCTTACCGAGCCAAAATAAATACCGGACTATACCGGGAGAATTAAATACCAGATTTCTGTCTTTTTCTGCCAGCTGTACAAATATATAATGATCAAAAAGAGGAACTTCAACCTTAATTTTTCTGTCTGATCTTTGTTTTACTTTTTTAATAGTGGGACAATAACAATTTACTCCGAATTTAGTTAATTGCTCAGAAGCTCTCTTTTCCCATTTGGGTTTTGTGTAAACTACATACCATTTCATACTGTTATATTTATAAGTTCTGTTTCATTTTATTTAGCCTGGTGAAGGATATTTATACAATGATGTCTGTTGGTAACAGATGGTTTAATATGTTGACTGTCAATGTATTTTTAACCGAAAACACTAGGATTAGACATTGCTAAAATAAATTTACCGTCCGAAATTAGCTTATTGCTTTTCTATTTTTTTTTCCTGATTAAGGATTTATAACCACTAAATATTTACTTTAAATATTTCTTATCAGTCTAATTTTACCCTTGTTATCATACTATAATTTTTAGAGGATAACAACGATTTAAATTTCTGTTTTTATATCAGTAAGATTTAAATCTTTAGTAATAATTAAAAAGTAAATTTTTAATTTTTTACAACTTTTAATTCTTTTTTGGATAGTTAAAATGTAACTATTCACGGGGTACCCTTATTCAATTTCCAAAAATAACATCATATAAAACCGGAACAGGTTTTATTCTCACAGTCTAAGTACCAAAAATGATTTTTTAATTTTTAAAAAACGAAAAGATGAAAACCGGAATAACATTTAGTGCCTTTGATTTATTACATGCGGGTCATGTTAAGATGCTTGAAGAAGCAAAACAGCATTGTGATTATTTAATAGTGGGTTTACAAACTGATCCGACTATAGACCGTCCTACAAAAAATAAACCAACTCAGTCAGTAGTTGAGCGTTACATACAACTTAAAGCCTGCAAGTTTGTTGACGAAATTGTACCTTATGCAACAGAGCAGGATTTAGAAGATATTTTAAAGTCTTTTACTCTTCATTTACGTATTGTAGGAGATGAATATAAAGACAGAGATTTTACCGGAAGAAGTTATTGTGAAAAAAAAGGAATCGAATTGTATTTTAATACGCGGGATCATCGTTTTTCCAGCACTTCTTTGCGTCAGGAAGTATATCAAAATGAACTCTTAAAAGTTATATAATGAAAGCAAATACTATAACTAACGTAATTTTGACCGGGGGAGTTGGTAGCCGACTATGGCCTCTTTCGAGAAAAAGCCTGCCCAAGCAGTATCTGGATCTCTTTGACGGAGAATCACTTTTTGAAAAAACAGTCACCCGGAATCAAAGCTTTGCAACTAAGACTATAGTTGTGGGGAATATTGAAAATCATAAAATGACCGATGCAATTATGGCAAAATTCGATACCACTTTTACTCATATTGTCGAAGCTGTTCCCCGCAATACTGCTGCTGCAATTGCTTTTGCCGCTTTTGCTTCCAATCCGGAAGATATTTTACTGATTTCACCATCTGACCATATTATAGAAGACGGTAAATTTTATAATGAAGCTCTTGAAAAAGCAATTGAATTGGCTAATGAGAATTATCTGGTCACATTTGGTATCAAACCTACTAAACCCGAAACAGGATATGGTTATATTGAATTTGAAAATGAAAATGTAATTGCATTCCATGAAAAGCCAAATTATAAAATAGCGACAAAATACTTAAAAAAAGGAAATTACTTTTGGAACAGCGGACTTTTTTGTTTTAAAGCCGGAAAATTTTTAGAAGAGCTTCAAAAACAGGAACCCGAAGTTTATCAGGCATCAAGAAAAGCCTGGGAATCCAGTAAAAAAGGATTCTTAGATTATAAACTGTCGTTAGAAATTCCATCAATAAGTATAGATTATGCTGTCATGGAAAGAAGTAAAGATATAAAAGTAGTGCCGGCTCATTTTGCCTGGTCTGATTTGGGTTCCTTTGAATCTGTCTACGATTATTTAGTTCAGAGAAATTATCCGATGGATACCAATAAAAATATAGTAATAGGTACCTTAATGCATACCACATTTATAGGTGTTAAAAACTGTATTCTGGTTTATACTGCTGATGCTTTAATGGTTTTACAAAAAGAAAATTCTCAGGAAGTAAAACAAGTGTACCAACAATTAGAATCTATTGCCTCGCCATTGTTATAAGTATTCCGGAATTGTTAAAAAATCCAGTACCTTTATAATGAAGATGTTGTAATTGCATTTCTAAATTAATTTTAAATAAAATAGTCTTAAAATGATTGATAAGAATTCTGTAATATATATTGCCGGACATAAAGGGATGGTAGGTAGTGCCATTTGGAGAAAACTGACTAGTGAGGGCTATGTTAATCTTAATGGGATCTCAAGCAGAAAATTGGATTTAAGAGACCAGAAAGCAGTTCGTAAATACCTTCAAAAGACAAATCCTGATGTTATCATTGATGCTGCAGCAAAAGTAGGAGGTATTTTGGCCAATAATAATTTTCCCTATGAATTTCTAATGGAAAATATGCAAATTCAAAATAACCTTATCAGCGAAGCCCATTATCTGGGAGTAAAAAAATTCATTTTTTTAGGGAGTTCCTGTATTTATCCAAAATTAGCACCACAACCATTAAAAGAAGAGTATCTACTAACGGCTCCTTTGGAAGCTACTAATGAATGGTACGCTTTAGCAAAAATTACCGGTGTGAAATTATGTGAAGCTATACGTCAACAATACGAAAAAGATTTTGTGAGTCTGATGCCTACAAATTTATATGGAACTCATGATAATTTTGACTTAACAAGTTCGCATGTTTTACCTGCAATGATTCGTAAATTTCATGAAGCTAAAGAAAATAATAATGCCGTAGTAGTGCTTTGGGGAACCGGAACACCCATGCGGGAATTTCTTTTTGTAGATGACATGGCAGCGGCAGTAGTTTTTGCATTAGAAAATAAATTACCTGATTATCTCTACAATGTAGGTACAGGAGAGGATTTAACCATCAGTGAATTAGCACTGATGATTCAAAAGATTGTAGGTCACACTGGCGATATTGTCTGGGACAGCACTAAGCCGGACGGAACTCCCCGCAAATTAATGGATGTTTCCAAAATGCACAGTATCGGATGGAAACATCGGGTCAATTTAGAAAGCGGTATTCAGAAAACCTATGACTGGTTTTTGGAAAATATCGAAAATTTCAAAATAAAAGAATTTTAAATTCCCGGAGTTCCGGTTATAATTTTCCTTTTTAAAATTACAATACAACTTTAAACTTTAACACTTTTGCGATTATTCGCCTAAATGCCTTGTGCCTTATATTAAAGATATGAATCAGATAAAAAAAACAGCTTTCATTACGGGAGTAACAGGTCAGGACGGAGCTTATTTAAGTGAATTTTTACTTAAAAAAGGCTATATCGTTCACGGATTAAAAAGACGTTCTTCATTATTTAACACGGACAGAATTGATCATTTGTATCAGGATCCGCATGTTGAAAACCGAAATTTCATTTTGCATTATGGCGATATGACTGACAGTACAAATCTAACGCGACTGATTCAGGAAATTCAGCCTGATGAAATTTATAATTTGGCAGCTATGAGTCACGTAGCCGTATCATTTGAAACTCCGGAATATACCGGAAATGCTGACGGTTTAGGAACTTTAAGACTCTTAGATGCAGTTCGTTTGTTAGGGTTAGAAAAGAAAACACGCATTTATCAGGCGTCAACTTCTGAATTGTACGGAAAAGTACAGGAAGTACCGCAGTCTGAAACAACACCATTTTATCCACGCTCTCCTTATGCAGTAGCTAAAATGTATGCTTTCTGGATTACGGTAAATTACCGAGAAGCTTATGGAATGTATGCCTGCAACGGAATTTTATTTAATCATGAATCCCCTATTCGTGGAGAAACCTTTGTAACACGTAAAATTACAAGAGCGACCTCAAGAATTGCTTTAGGATTACAGGACAAATTGTATTTAGGAAACCTGGATGCAAAACGGGACTGGGGGCATGCTAAAGATTATGTACGAATGATGTGGATGATTCTGCAGGCTGAAGAACCGGAAGACTGGGTAATAGCTACGGGAACAACCACTCCTGTTCGCGAATTTGTACGCATGAGTTTTGCTCAGGTAGGGATTGAATTAGAATTTAAAGGAGAAGGTATTGATGAAAAAGGCTATGTGAAATCCTGTAGTGATCCTGATTATCAGGTAGAAATAGGCAAAGAAGTTCTGGCGGTTGACCCGGAATATTTCAGACCTACCGAAGTAGATTTACTAATAGGTGATGCCACAAAAGCACAAACTAAACTAGGCTGGAAATGCAAATATGATTTGGCAGAACTGGTAAAAGACATGATGCAATCAGATTTAAAACTGATGAGAAAAGACCAATATCTGAAAGAAGGAGGTTATACAATCTTAAATTATTTTGAATAAAAAATGCTAAAAAAAATTGTAAATATTTCTCCGGGAACTTTCAGACTTATTTTAGCTTTAACAGTTGTGGTATTTCATGCTGTTTCCTTTATATCTTTTGGTCACGCCGTGGTATATATGTTTTTTGTACTAAGCGGTTATTGGATTTTTAAGATGTATTCAGAAAAATATTTAAAATTTAATGATTCTTATTGGGTGTACCTGAGAAGCAGATTTTTAAGATTATATCCTGTGTATTGGGTGATTTTATTTTTCACATTAAGCTGTTACATCATTCTGCCGGGAGTTTGGGAAGTGGTTTTAGAAAATTCTAAAGATAGCGTAATTTCTAATTTTGTTTCTAATTTCTTTGTTGTAGGCAACGGAATAAAAAACAAGTACTGGTTTATACTTCCTGCCTGGTCTCTGGCAGTTGAATTACAATTTTACATTATAGCTCCAATTTTAGTTTGGCTGCAAAAAAGTAAAAAAACACTTTTTACCTTTTTTATAATAAGCAGTTTAGTCGTAGTAATTTTAGTTTATTTCAAAGCAAAAGTTACGGGATATGATTCTGTTTTATTGTATTTGCCTTATTTTTTACTTGGTGGTTTAGTCTATTTCTGGGATTTGAAGGTGAATTATAAATGGGCAAAAATAGCTTTGCTGCTGGTTGTCAGCTTAATTGTAGTAAGTCATTTTTTTACAGATTTTCGCATGATTTTGTTAGATAAAGAAGAACGCTATATCTTCTTAGGCTATTCTGTTTCTGAAGTTTTTAACTGCGTACTCACAGTAGTTATTTTACCTTTTATTATTTATAACATCAGACAGCCGGTTAAAGATTTTAAAAAAGATTCTTTGCTTTCTTCTATGTCATTTGTAGTTTATCTGCTGCACTGGCCATTATTACAAATTTATTCTCTGGCGGTTCAGACTGCTGCCTCTGGCGGTATTAAAATCATTTATGCATTCCTGTACTTTACAGGTTGTATAGGTTTTTCTTATCTTTTAAGTAAATATGTAGACATGGAATTGGAAGATAAACGAAGAGTCTGGATGAAAAAATTTATGCAAAAAAGAGCCATAATTTAAAACAGTTTTGATAAAAAATCTAAATATTAAGTTCCGGCAACCCTTTGTAGGCTATCGATTTTGTATAAATAATTATAGAAAACAAAATACCCAAATGTTACAAAAAATTAAATCCCATAAATATTATGATAAAACACTTCAATGGGGAAAAAAATTAAGCATTACCGGATCAGCTCAGATAATTATTCAGGCGGTAGGTTTTGCAAGCGGAATTTTAATCATCAGACTTTTGTCTACTCAGGAATATGCGCTGTATACATTAGCTAATACCATGCTGGGAACAATGCTTATGCTGGCAAACGGAGGAATCTCGACAGGAATAATGTCTATTGGAGCAAAAGTTTGGGAGGACAAAGAAAAGTTAGGTGTCGTTTTAGAAACAGGACTGGAATTAAGACGGAAATTTGCAATAGTGAGTTTATTAGTTGCCACTCCAATTTTAGTTTATTTATTAGTACATAACGGAGCCTCCTGGGTAACTACCCTGCTAATTGTAGCCGCACTTATACCCGCATTTCTGGCCGCTTTGTCTGATTCCCTTTTAGAGGTTGTACCTAAATTGCATCAGGATATCCATCCGTTACAAAAGAATCAGGTTATCGTAGCTATGGGACGGCTTTTGCTCAATGTGTTGTTAGTATTTTTATTTCCGGTAACCTTTATAGCGTTATTAGCCAATGGAATTCCGCGTATTTATGGAAATATTCATTTAAAAAAAATTGCTTACAATAATGCCGATTCAACACAAAAAACAGATGAAAAAGTAAAAAAAGAAATCCTGTTTTTTGTAAAAAGAATGCTTCCGGAAACCATATTTTTCTGTATTTCAGGTCAGATAACAATCTGGCTTCTGTCAATTTTCGGTTCAACAAATTCTCTGGCAAGTATTGGTGCAATAGGCAAACTTAGTATGGCTTTTAATTTGTTTTCGGTAATCTTTGGTATGCTGATAGTTCCCAATTTTGCTAAGTTAAAAGAGGATAGCGGCTTACTTTTAAAAAAAATCTTCTATGTTAGTATTGGATGCATTATTTTGTCTCTTTTCGCTATTTCTTTTACTGATTTTTTTTCGAAAGAACTGCTTTCTATATTAGGTAAAGATTATAAAAATCTGAATTTTGAATTAGTACTCAGTATCATAGGTGGATGTATCACTTTTTTTCAGGGATGTATTTTTGGTTTAAACAACAGCCGGGGATGGATTATAAATCCACTTATTTACATCTCCATTATGATTGTAGTGCTTATAGTGGCAGTGCAGTTAATAGATGTTTCTACTTTATCAGGAGTACTTTATTTAAATATTGTTGTGGCGTCCTCACAAGCTCTAATGCTGCTTTATTACACTTTTTTCAGAATTTTTAAGATTAAAAATCAAGTGGTTTGATTATGCAGCCATTAAATAAGAAATAAATGCAAAACAGTTATTTTTTCCAGCAATCTCTTTTTGTAATCAGATATCGTTATTTGATGAAAATGAGTAGTTTTTTTAGAAAAAATTACTATCGCTTACAGGGAATGAGAATTGGAAAAGGAACAGTAATCCCTAAACTTTACACTACCTGGCCTCATCAGGTTGCTATAGGGAATAATTGCATACTGGAACACCATATCTATTTTAAATATGATGGTATCTGGAAAGAAGGTTTTTCAATTGAAATTGCTGATGATGTTTTTATAGGATCGGGTTGTGAATTTAATTGTACAAGCAAAATTGTAATAGGCAAAGATGCTTTGATTGCATCAGGTTCCAGATTTATAGATCACAACCATGGCACTTCTGTAGAACATATCATGCGTAATCAGCAATCTTCACAACAAGCCATAGAAATACAGGAGGATGTCTGGATTGGTTGTAATGCAGTGGTACTTAAAGGCGTAATTATAGGAAAAGGAGCGATAGTTGCTGCCGGATCAGTGGTTACAAAATCAGTGCCTTCTTATGAAATCTGGGCTGGAGTTCCCGCAAAAAAAATTGGTTACAGAAAATGACATTCTGCAAAACTGAAGAGACAAACAAGTAACAGTGTAAAGAATGATAAAAATACTTTTTTTATGCGGATCTGCGGCTCCGGGCAAAGATGGAGTGGGGGATTATACCCGCCGTTTTTGTGCAAGATTAATTCAATTAGGACATGAAGCTCAGCTTTTATCTTTGTGTGATCTGCAGGCGGAAGCTTATATCAGTGAAAATCAAATTGTCGAAAAAACAGCTGTATTGGCACACCGAATACCCAGGTCTGTAGAAAATATGCAGCGGTTGTTGTGGGTACAGTATATTATAAACGACTTTCAGCCTGATTGTATTTCTTTGCAATATGTACCCTATAGTTTTAATCGTAAAGGATTGCCTTTCTGGCTGCCTTCTTTTTTTAAAAAAATAAAAGGGAATCATCAATGGCATATTATGTTTCATGAACTATGGATTGGAATGGATGTAAATGCTTCATTGAAAAACAGGATTATTGGTTTTTTACAGAAACTTTTAATTCTGAAAATGTTGAGGACTAACTCCGGCATAACAATTAGTACCCAAACACATTTATATCAATCTAAACTGGCATCTTTAGGATATGATGCAATGATACTGCCTTTGTTCAGCAATATTATTAAAAAGTCAGTTACAGTTAAAGAATCCGCTGAAGAGGCTGAAGAGCTGAGGTTCTGTATTTTTGGAACAATTCATTACGGCGCACCGGTAACGAAATTTATTGAGGAGTTAAAGCAGGTTCTTACTACAACAAAAAATAAGAAATCATTAAATTTTATTTTTATAGGTCACTGCGGCACCGCTATTGAAGAATGGAAAAAAGTCCTCCAAAAACACCAGATTAATTTTGAAATTACAGGATTTGTTACTGATCAGGAAATCAGTTATTTTTTGTCACATTCTCATTATGGTATTTCTACAACTCCCTATATCTTAAATCAGAAAAGCGGCAGTCTCATGGCTATGTTTGATCATCATATACCTGTTTTATGTGTAGCCAGAAACTGGGATGTGAAAGGGTTTAATCAGCAAAGTTTCTCAAATCTGATTAATTATAAGAATCAGGAGTCAGTAAAAGAATTTCTGGATAAAAAGTTTATCGCATCTACTGAAAACAAACTGGAATCAGTTGTATCACAATTTTTAAAAGGATTAAGAAAATAAGGAATCAGTTTATGGCGAGTATAAAATATTTGTGGAATAACAGAGTACAGTTTGATCTATTTAGTAAACCTTTTTTTATTTGCTGGGCTAAACGGCTACTAACTTTTCCCGAATTAGTTAAAAGCAGCAGCAGAAGAAAAAAGCTCATAAAAAAGGGTGCAAAAATAGCTGAAACAGCCGAAATAGGAATTGCAAAAATCGAAGGCAAAAAGGAATATTTGTCCATTGATGCCTTTACGACACTAGGCAGAGTAGAAATTGCTCTTCATGAAAAAGTGAGTATCGGTAAATATGTTTGTATAAATGACGGAACAGTAATTCTGAGCGCCTCACATGATGTTTCAGATCCCTTATGGCGCCATAAAAAAGTTCCCGTTCTTATTAAAGATTATGCATGGATAGCCACTAATGCAATTATTCTGCCTGGTGTTACTATTGGTAAAGGGGCAATCGTGGGAGCCGGAGCTGTTGTAAGTAAAAATGTCAGTGATTATGCAATTGTAACAGGAAATCCTGCGAAAGAAATTGAAAAAAAAAGAACTAATGTGCTGGATTATAATCCGTGTGATTTTCTTGCAGCAAATAACGCCTGGCTAAAATGATACTATTTTCACATCCAACCTTAAATGCAAATGCAAAAGCATTAATTAATGGTTTATTAAAAAATAAGATTTTATATAAACTATTCACATGCATCGCCATTTTTGAGGAACAGTTCTTATTTAAATTGGGAGAGAATCCTAAACTGAAAGATTTAAAAAGAAGAAGATTAGCGGCTTCATGGAAACCTTATACACTATCTAAATCTTTTTTGGAATTTGGACGTTTACTAGCTTCAAAATTGAAATTAAATTATCTGATCAAACATGAAAAAGGAGTTTTTTGCATTGATAAGGTATATAAAAATCAGGATAAATGGGTAGCCAGAAGTTTAGCAAAATCAAAAAAACAAGGATTAAAGGCTGTTTATGCTTATGAGGACGGAGCGTTAAAAACTTTTACAAAAGCAAAAGAGTTAGGCATTAGCTGCATTTATGATTTGCCTATCGGATATTGGAAAAGTGCCCGCTTATTGATGGAAAAAGAATTCGAAATTAATCCTGATTGGTCAGATACGCTGACAGGGTTTACCGATTCAAAGGCAAAGCTGAATCAAAAAGATCAGGAACTGGCCTTAGCAGATGTCATTTATGTTGCCAGTAGTTTTACTAAAAAAACATTAGAAGATTATTCCGGTAGTTTAGCAGAAATAAAGGTAATTCCGTATGGTTTTCCTGAAGTCAGTATTAAGAAAGAATATACCGCTCTTGAAGGACGAAAACTCAGAGTTTTATTTGTAGGAGGGCTGTCTCAACGAAAAGGAATTTCTTACTTGTTTGATGCGGTCAACGGATTGCAGGATAAAATAACGTTGACTGTTGTGGGACACAAAGCAATTCCTGATTGTGTGGCTTTGAATGATGCTTTAGAATCCCACAACTGGATTCCTTCGTTATCCCACGATCAGGTATTAGCCTGTATGCGTGAGCATGATATTTTTGTTTTTCCTTCTCTTTTCGAAGGCTTTGGACTGGTTATTACAGAGGCAATGTCTCAGGGAGTTCCGGTCATTACAACAGATCGCACCGCCGGACCTGATTTGATTAATAACGGTGTCGATGGATGGATTGTTCCTGCAGCTTCATCAGTGGCTATAAAAGAAGTATTTCTTCAGATACTAGAAACCCCGGAAATACTAAAACAATTTGGACTGGCAGCTCAAAGTAAAGCTAAAACAAGACCTTGGTCTGTTTATGGACAGGAAATGGTTGAGTCACTTTCGTCATTACAGGCAATAAAAAATCAGAATACATGCATCTAACAAAAGAAACCACTGCGCCATCCCACAATTATCTCAAAGGAGCTATCTGGCTTTACTTTATACTTTGGATATTTGAAGGAGCTTTACGCAAATGGATTTTACCCGGACTAGCTACACCATTATTGGTGGTAAGAGATCCTGTTGCCATCTATATTATTGTGCAGGCTTTTTATTCAGGTGTAAAATTTCTTAATCCGTATGTTGTTTTAGGTTCAGTATTTACCCTGTTGAGTTTAGCCATTACGTTAACTTTTGGGCACGCTAATTTATTTGTTAGTTTATACGGAGCCCGAATTATGCTGCTTCATTTTCCATTAATTTTTATAATTGGTGCTGTTTTTAGTAAAGAAGACGTACTCCGGACAGGTTACTTTTTTATGTGGACAAACATATTAATGGCCGTAATTGTTTACTTTCAATTTATCAGTCCGCAAACAGCTTATATAAATGTAGGTCTGGGAGGCGAGGGAAGTTCCGGTTTTTCGGGAGCAATGGGATATAGCCGGCCTTCGGGAACTTTTTCCTTCATTACCGGTTTGTCCTGTTTTTATATTGCAACCGCTGTTTACATCTTTTACTTTTGGTTGTCTAAAGAAAAATGCTCCAAATTTTTATTGATTAGCAGTACACTGGCTTTAATTTTTGTGATGCCGCTTACTATTAGCCGTGGTGCAGTTATGGGAGTTCTTGTAGTAGGCTTTTTCTCAATAATGGGTTCCAGTACGAGTGTAACCAGACTATTTAAAATTCTTTCGATTATTATAGTTTTTGTCGGAATCGTTATTATCCTTAACAGTACAACATCTATTTTTAGTTTGGGAACTGAAGTTTTTTTAACCCGTGTAGATAATGCCAATCAGGGGGGAACAATCAAAGAATCAATTTTCTTAAGAATGTATGATAGTTTCAAGGATCCCATCATGGATTTGTTTGATAAACCGTTGTTTTTAGGCAACCTGGGAATGGGGACAAATGCTGGAGCCCAAATGCTGAATGGAAACAGGCATTTTATAATTTCTGAAGGAGAAATAGGCAGGCTGGCGGGGGAGCAAGGCTTAATTTTTGGAGGTTTACTCATTGGTTTACGGTTATTTTTATCCATTGATTTGTTTTTAGCTTCTATCAAAGTTTTAAAAAAAAACAATGATATCCTCCCTGTAATTTTTTGTGGTACTGTCTTGTTAGCCATCACTCAGGGGCAATGGGCACAACCTAGTATTCTGGGAGCAGCCATAATAGTTTCAGGACTTTTACTAGCGAGTATAAACAGCGATAAGGAAATAAATTAGATGAAAATTATACTTTTTACTCATCCGGATTTTTTAGCTCACCAAAGTATGCCCCGATTTGCCCGGATGATAAGTGAGGGCATGGTTCAAAAAGGACACGAAGTGATTGTATGGAGTCCTAAAGCATTTTTTTTTAAACTGGCTTTAAGAAAACCATTTTTGCAAAAATGGCTGGGTTATCTGGATCAGTATATTGTATTTCCCCTGATAACCAAACTAAAAGTAGTTGGTTGTACAAGCGATACTTTATTTGTTTTTGCCGACAATGCTTTAGGGCCCTGGATACCGTTAGTTCATAAAAGAAAGCATGTGGTACATTGTCATGATTTTTTGGCACAGCAATCTGCTTATGGATCGTTAGCAGAAAATAAGATTGGGATAACAGGCAGGTATTATCAAAAATTTATTCATTGGGGATACAGTAAGGCTGAAAATTTTATTAGTATTTCAATTAAAACACAAACTGATTTACACTCTTTTTTAACAAAGTCTCCTAAATTTTCAAAAGTTGTTTACAATGGTTTAAATCAAAAAATTGAACCTGCAAAAAATAAAGCAGTGATACGCCAGTTATTAACGGCTAAATTTGGGATTGATTTATCGCAAGGATATATTCTGCATGTAGGAGGAAATGCTTTCTATAAAAATAAATTAGGAGTACTCGAAATTTATGATCAGTGGGCTCAGGAATACAATACACAAGTACCTCTGGTTTTAGTGGGCGAATCTCCTTCTCCGGAATTAGTTGTATTTAAAGAAAAATCTAAATTTTCAAAATCGATTTATTTTATCACCAATATTGATGATTTTCAGTTGCAACATTTTTACCAGGGCGCTACTGTAATGCTTTTTCCTTCGTTATATGAAGGTTTTGGATGGCCAATAGTAGAAGCAATGGCAGCGGGTACTCCGGTAATTACTACTGATGAAAATCCGATGAAAGAAGTAGCTGGAAATGCAGGTTTTTATATACCTAAAAAAGTATTTCAGGCAGAAGAATTTATACAATGGAAAGCCATTGCTGCCAGAGAATTAGAAAAGGTTATGCAGTTAACTCCGGAGCAAAATAGATTAGCGATTGAGAAATCGATTTTGCGTTCAAAGGAATTCTCATCTCAGGGTTTTGTGAATGCCATAGAAAAAATATACAAACAAATTTTGCTGAATTAAAAACAGGTTTCAGTATTAAAATGATTTTTCCAATCAGTCAGTAACATCCAAAATCATCCAGCATGCAACTACTCCATGTAATAAACTCCATGAGTCCTCTTTCAGGCGGAACATCCCAGGCTATTCGTAATATCATTCCTAATCTTGAGTCTTTGAATGTAAAGAATGATGTTGTTTGCCTTGATGCCGCAGGACAGGATTATGGAGTAAGAGACAATTTTAATATATATAAAATAGGCAAAGGTAAAACCAGTTACCAGTATAGCCCCGTATTAGTAGACTGGTTTCAAAAGAAATTACAGTACTATGATGTTGTCGTTGTTCATGGTATCTGGCAATATGCAAATTACGGAATGTATAAGGCTATAAAAAAGATAAAAAAATCACAAGCTAAACTGCCTAAAGTAATTATTATGCCTCATGGAATGCTGGATCCGTATTTTCAAAAAGCTGCAGACCGGAAATGGAAAGCATTACGAAATGAAATAGTATGGAGACTGACAGAAAAAAAAGCAATTAATGCTGCCGATGCTGTCTTTTTTACCTGTGAGGAAGAGTTAAATCTGGCGCGTACCACTTTTAGAGGTTATAAGCCAAAATTAGCAATTAACGTAGGAATCGGAATTCCTAATCCTCCTGAAGAGACTGCTGAGATGAGGACCGCATTTAAACAGCTTAGCCCGTCTGTTCCAAATAATTATTGGCTTTTTCTAAGCCGGATACATCCTAAAAAAGGAATAGATCTTTTAATCGCTGCTTACAATAATCTATGCCTGAAAACAAGAAATATTCCCGATTTAGTTATAGCCGGTCCTGCTAATTCAGCGTATGCTGAAGAAATGATTGCAATGGCCAGAGATAACTCTAAAATTCATTTCATAGGAATGTTGTCCGGTAAGGCCAAATGGGGTGCTTTTTACGGTTGTCAGGCTTATTTATTACCCAGTCATCAGGAGAATTTCGGGATTGCAATTGTTGAAGCAATGGCATGTAAAAAACCGGTATTGATAACTAAAAATATTAATATCTGGAAAGAAATTAAAGCAGATAACTGCGGATGGGTTTTAGAAGAATTAACGGTTACAGCTGTAGAACAACAACTTCAGGAAATAGCAGCCTTGCCTGTTGCAAAACTGAAACAAAAAGGTGTTCAGGCCAAGCAGACTTTTGAAGATAAATTTAATGTCCGGAATCAGTCTAAGGTATTTGTTTCAACCTTAAATAATATAATCAAAGCCTAATGCTGAGCAGAGTAAGATTAGATGAATTTGATGCATCAAAAGGACTAAATCGCGGAACAGGAAAATTAAAAGAGATTTTATGGTATGCCGTTAAAGTGCTTTTTTTTCTTAGCCCTGTTCCTTACCCATCCGGTTTTAAACGCAGCTTGTTAATACTTTTTGGAGCAAAAATAGGAAAAGGTGTTATTATCAAACCGCGTGTAAACATACATTTTCCCTGGAAACTTAAGGTAGGCAATCACGTTTGGATTGGGGAAGAAGCATTTTTATTAAACTTCGAATTATTAACTATCGGTGATCATGTTTGTATAAGTCAAAGAACTTTCCTGTGTGGTGGAAATCATGATTACAAAATTCCTTCGATGCCCTATAGAAACGGACCTATTGTTTTAAATAACGGTTGCTGGGTGGGAGCAAATGTTTTTATAGGACCTAATGTCAGTATTGGGACAGATACTATCATATGTGCCGGATCAACGATTACTCAGAGCTTAGCAGAAAATGGGATTTACAAAGGAAATCCGGCAGTATATCTGAAAAACAGATGGTAGGTTTTAAAAAATTATAAGCGGTGGAAGCTCATTAAAAACATCTTGCTTTTTGCAGGAATTCTAAAACAAACAAATGGAAAAATTAATTAAAAGAAACAGTACAATTGATGCGTTTAGAGTGTTTGCAATATTTGGTGTAATTGCTATCCATGTTCAAAGTAATACGGATAGTGCTGAAATGGTAGGACGTTTATTTGCCGGTTTCAGAGTCCCTTATTTTTATATCGTTTCCCTTTTTTATTTAATTATTGGTTTAAAAAAGAGAAAAGATGATGATGTAAATAATATTGTAAACAAAATTTTTTACAGATTAGTAGTCCCTTATCTGGCCTGGACCATCATTTATGTTAGTCTGCGTTTGATTAAAGCCGCTTTTTTTGGAGAACCATCTAATGTAGTGTTCTGGAGAGTATTATTTTATGGAGATGGCGCGGTACAACTTTATTTTATTCCCAATCTGCTTTCGATGCAGGCCATCATTATTTCAATCTATTTATTGCTAAAAGGTAAACTTAAAAATAAGCTTTGGGCAATTGTTATTTTGTCATGTGTAGTTGCTTTTTTGACAATTGGAATTTTGAAAAACTCTTTTGCTATTTCTACGGGATTTATATTTGTTGGTATTCCGTTGTTCATCTCACTTGCATTTTCAGCGACATTTTTTAATGCCAATGAAAGAAACGCTGTAAATATATACATGGGGTCACTCATTATAGTGGTGACAACAATTTTTAATATCATTCCTTTCTCATTTAGCTTTTTCGGGTATAATTATATTTCTCCTTTTATGGCATTTGGAATATTAATATTATGCATTGGTTTATTTGATCAGTTTCGTTTACCCTCAGCATTAACTTCGGCTACTTTTGGAATCTATCTGAGTCATGTGTTGTTTCTGGAGATATTCGAATTTATCATTAGTCAGGGCCACATTATTTTATATTATGATTTAACCGTGAAATTACTGGTAACATTTTTCATCTTTCTTTTTTCATTGACAGGCGTATTTATTATGAGGAAAAGCAGGATTTTAAGGTTTTATTTATTAGGTGAAAAAGCAACTGATAGCCAAAAAGTTACTTCTGATTTGGATTATATTGTTTCCTGTTGCAGAAAAATTCAATATTTAGCAGTGCCTAAAAAAAATCAAAAAAACTAACAAGTTCTCTGTTTGTGAATAATGGTTAGTAAACCAACAAACATTTTCATTACAACTTATTATTACAACTACTCTTCTCTGTTTTTCAATTGAGGAATCCACTTTTTTTTGCTAAAATTTAAAATTAATTATCATGAAAATAACTGTCATAACCGTGTGTTACAATAGGAAAGCTACTATTGAACAAGCCATCAAAAGTGTATTGGAACAAGATTATCATGATATAGAATACATTATTATCGATGGTAATTCTTCAGATGGGACTAAAGAAATTATTGAATCTTACAGAGATAAAATAAGCGTATATCTATCAGAACCAGACAAAGGAATGTATGATGCCATAAATAAAGGAATCAATTTAGCAAGCGGAGAAGTAATCGGGCTGATGCACTCTGACGATGAATTTTATGACTCGAAAACGATTAGTAAAATAGCGGCAGGTTTTGAAAAATACCATTCTGCTGACGGGATTTACGGCAATGGAATTTATGTATCTAATGATACCCAGGAGCGGCTTATAAGAAATAGAATAGGTGGCATTTTTAGCCTAAATAAAATAAAAAGAGGCTGGCTGCCTTTGCATCCCACCGTGTATTTAAAAAAAACGGTAATAGATCGATACGGACTTTATAATCTTGATTTTAAAATAGCTTCGGATACAGAATTTTTACTTCGCTATTTGTATAAATACAAAATAAACATGATGTATGTTGATAACTACATTGTTAAAATGAGAATGGGAGGGATGAGTACAAATGCTAAACGTGCTGTTGAGGTTTTATATGAAGATTATAAAATATACAAGTATCATGGATTAATGGCTTTTCAAACTGTTTTCCTAAAAAAAACCATTGCCTTAAGACAGTATCTGGGCGGATTTATAAACATTTCTTAGAATAAAACGAACTCTTATTTTATTCTGTAGAGCGAACTAAAATCACTACTAAACATTAATAAACATGAAAAAAAGCCACTTACCAATAATTTTATTGTTTTTATTGCTATTACAGTCCTGTACTACAAGAAAACAGACCTTGTATTTACAGAATTTAGATGAATATTCGAATTCAGCAATAAAGTATCCAATGACTCCTATACAGCCTAACGACATTTTAAAAATTGATGTAGGCGATGTGAATCCCTTGGTTGCAGCTCCTTTTAACAGAACTTCAGCAAACAATAACGCAGACAGTTCTGTAGAAATGATGAAACTTAAAGGCTATTTAGTTACACCTGAAGGAACGATTACCATGCCTGTTTTAAACGAAATAAAAGCAGCAGGTATAACACCTTCACAGTTAGAAAACAACATAAAAGATCGTTTAGTAAGCGAAGGTTATCTGGTAAGCCCTACTGTATCTGTACGGGTTCTTAATAATAAATTTACCATTTTGGGAGAGGTAAAATCACCGGGTGTCATCAATTTCAGCGAAGAGTCTGTTAGCCTTCTGGATGCCATTGGGTTAGCGGGAGATCTTACTTATTTTGCTGTTCGAAAAGATGTAAAACTTATCAGGGAATTAGATGGAAAACGTATTGTTTATCACATTGATTTAACCAGTGCTTCCTGGATGTCCGACCCCAACTACCGTATCAGACAAAATGACGTGATAGTCGTATCACCCAATAAAGTTAAAGCAAACAGCGGTGGTTTAATTAAAGACCCGTTACAGCTTTTTAGTGTAGCAGCCTCTTTACTTACAATTTTCTTATTACTGAGATAAATACCTTAAAAATAAGATTCCCAGATTTTAATGCTGAATAGGATTTCACATTATAAAATAAACTGTAAATAATAAATTAAATATTATGGATGTAAAAAAGCAATTTTTAAAATATGTTCAGTACTGGCCCTGGTTTTTGGCAAGCTTTATTTTGTTTACAGCTGCCGCCTACTATTATTTAGGAGCCGTTTCGCCTACTTATGAGACTTCAGCTTTAATCAATATTGATAAAATGAGTGAAAAAGACAGTGAAATAATAAGTACTGATAAAGTGAAAACGGATAAAGAGGAAGATTTAGAAAAAGAGAAAGTGTTCATCACCTCTAATGATTTTTTATCTAAGCTTGTATCTGATTTAAAACTCAATATCAATTATTATGAAAAAGGCTTCATAGACAACAAAGTAATACTTGATATTCCGTTTGTATTTAAGACCCACATTTCGAATGATTCTCTTTCAAAAATAACCTATAATATCAAGGTTACAGAGGATGGATTTTTTGTAAATGAATCAGTGAGTGACGGACTTTCTTTAGTTCGGAATAAAACAGTTTATGATATTTCAGGTGTTCCGTTTTCGATTGAACTGACTTCAAAAGCTAAAAAAAATCTCTCCAATTATCTGGATAAAGAATATGTAGTGACTGTTGAACCTACTGAGTTGGCTGTAAAAAAATTAAAACTCAACTTAGAGATAGCTTCAGATGAAAACTTAAAAACCAACTTAAGTTTAAAACATACCGGAACTAATCCGATGCAGTCCAAAAGAATTCTTAACAAGCTTATCGAATCTCTTGATGAGGATATTTTTGCTGAAAAACAAAAAAAGCTGGGAAAAACTGTGGCATATCTGAATCAGCGAATAGCCGCTTTTACAAAGGAAAAAGATTCTATTGAAAGTATTAAAGAAAGTTACCTGCGTAATAATAACATTTATGTTTTAGACCAGTATATTGCTACTAAAACAAACGAGAAAACTGCCAAAACAGCAAATTCTGCATTGAATGACAGACAAATATCATTGACCACTTTTGCTATTAATGATATTAAAAGAGCAGGAAATTCTCCTCTAGGGACAGATTATAATCTGGATCTTCCCTCATTGAGTCAAATGCTTATCAATTACAATTCAAGTCTTGCAGAGAGTGAATTAATTTTGCAGAGAGCACAAAAAAATAATCCCGCATATCTGAGTTTAGCAGCACAGTTACAGGTTCAGAAACAGTCTATTTTAAGTACATTAGGCGATTATTTAAATCAGCTAAAACAAACCAGAATAGTTAACAGAATAGAACAAAGTAATGCTATTTCCGAAGCAAAAAGTATTCCTACTAAGAACAAAGAATTAGGTAATATTGATAATGATTTAAGTCTGAAAGAAGAAACCTATCTGGCTTTATTACAAAAAAGAGAAGAGGCCGTTTTAAATGGAGCTGTTTTAGATTCTAACTTAAGTGTTCTTGATTTTCCGCAAACCAACTATTCGGCTATTTCTCCAAAGCCAAAGCCTTTCATGCTTGGAACCATTTTATTTAGTCTTTTACTGCCTTTTGGTATTGTATATGTTAAACTTAAAATGGATTCCAGAATTCATACTCAGGAAGATCTTAACGGTCAACTGGCAGACATTCCTTTTCTGGGTAACATTCCCGAAATAGATGCAAATGAAAAACTGGACAATACGGCCACTTCCAGATCAGTAATCGCAGAAGCTACACGAACATTATTTTCCAATATCACTTATTTACTGCCTCATAGTAAAGATCAGCTGGGAAAAGTGCTATTGTTCACTTCATCCATTCAGGGCGAAGGAAAATCTTTTTGCGCTTTTCATAATGCTGTTACAATCAGTAATTTAAATAAAAAAGTACTGCTTATTGGGGCTGATTTGAGAAATCCTCAATTGCATGATTATTATAATGTACAAAAAAGCATTCCCGGACTCTCAGATTTCTTATACAACAGTAGTCAGAGTTGGAAAAATTTCTTAGTAAAAAAATCTGATTTTTCTGAAAATCTGGACGTTTTGTTTTCAGGAGAAATTCCTCCCAATCCGTCTCAATTATTAACTAATTCTAATTTTGAGATTTTACTTCAGGAAGCTAAATCATTCTACGATTTTATTATCATCGATTCGGCTCCTGTACAGATTGTGTCTGATACGCTTAATTTCAGCTATCTGGCTGATGTTACTATATATGTGGCCAAATCTAACTTCTCTGAAAAAAGTAACCTTTTACAATTAAATGATTTTATAAAAAAAGGACAATTAAAAAATGTAGGTGTCATTATTAACGGAATCAGTAAAAAAAGTGCTTACGGCTACAGCTATAATTATAGTTACCAGGAAAAAAAGGTAAAAGCACCATGGTTTAAAAGAAGCATGGCTTTTAATAATTAAAAACATTTAATATGGAAAAAAAAGCGATCCTTTTTACACTGTTGGTAGTGAGTTTGTTAGTTTTTTATTATTCCTGGTTACCGGATCCTAATATGAAATCTGAGGCTTATTTGCCCAAATGGCTTTTGGACTGGAGTAATAGAAATTACAATCTGCGTACCGGTGTTCCGTTTATTCCTTTCGGGTATTTTCTGGCGGCTTATTCACAGATAACGAACTTTAACAAAACAGATTTAAACGCCAATTTTATTTTTATACAAAACCTTGGTGTTGCTGGAATTGTAGCTTTTATTGCCGAAGGAGGGCAATTTTTAATCCAAAGCAGAAATCCTGATTTGATGGATATTTATTTTGCAATTATAGGAAGTTCAGTAGGAGCTTTTACTTATAATTTATTTAACAAAATACGATTTAAAAATGCGAAATAGACACAAATTTACGTTTGTAATTTCCTGTGCCATTGCAGATATGTCGGCAATGATATTTTCAACTTTGATTTTTTTAAAGTTTGCCACAGAAGAAAGCCTGGGTTGGGATACTTTATTTCTGAATAAAATGATTCCAATAACGGTTTTGAGCTGGTTATTTTCAGTATCTTATTTTAAACTGTATAAAATTGATGTTCTTTTTAGTCTGGAACACTTTTTCCGTAACAGCTGGCGTGCTTTTCTGACCCAGCGAATTTTATGGCACATTTACATTTATATTTTTCAGGATGATATCTCTTATTTTTTTGAAAGTAAAGCCAATTTAATTCAGCTGAGTTTTTTATTATTTTACTTTTTATTATCCAGAACGATATTTACCCTGATTATCAGAAAAATTAAAGAATGGGTTTTTAAACGCTTTACCGTTGCCATTTGGGGATTTAATCTTACCAGTATTCAACTGGCTTCCTATTTAGAAACCAATTCCTTTTTTATTCATTTTGTAGGCATACTTAACGAAAATAATCCGGTTACTTATTCTTCTAAGGAAGAGTTTACTCAGGCACTTACTGAAGCTATTGATAACGCTTCTAAAGATAATATCAATGAACTGTACATTGTATGCAAGCCAGATTTTATATCTGATCTGAATAGTTTTTTTGAGCTGGGTGACAAGCATTGTATGCGATTAAAGTTTATTCCTGATTTTTCATCCATTTCAAAAAAACATTTCAGCTCAACGAACTTAAATAATTTTCATGTTATAAAGCCTCGTTATGAACCGCTTCAGGATGCTTATAACCGCCTGGCTAAAAGAATATTTGATATCGTATTTAGTCTGATGGTGATTATTTTCATCTTATCATGGCTGTATCCATTATTAGCTTTTCTTATCAAAAGAGAAAGTAAAGGTCCTGTGTTGTTTAAACAAATGCGGACAGGGAAAAAGAATGAACCTTTTTGGTGTTACAAATTCAGGAGTATGTATACCGATATGGGAGATGAAGCGCAACAGGCTAAAAGAGGCGATTCCCGAATCACTCCTATAGGAAGATTTATTCGTCGCACCAGTTTAGATGAAATGCCTCAGTTTTTTAATGTATTGATGGGTAAAATGAGTGTCGTAGGACCCCGGCCCCATATGATTAAACATACTACAGATTATAATAGTCATATTAATAATTTCATGGTTCGCCATTTTGTAAAACCCGGAATCACAGGGTTGGCGCAGGTTACCGGTCTTAGAGGAGAAACTAAAAAAGTATCTGATATGAAACGACGTGTCAATACAGACATCGATTATGTACAACGATGGAGTATTATTACTGATATTAAAATATGCATTTTAACGGTTGTTGTAACGTTAAAAGGTGATGAAAACGCTTTTTAAACTTAAAACTTAAAATTATGAACACTACTTATTTTTTCATTGGTTTACTTACAGGAGTTTCTGTAAGTGCCTTTTTTATTGGTAAAGAATTGTACAAATACTACACAAAATATACAATTCAAAAAAAACAACTGGACAGGATTTTAAAATTGAATGACAGAATTAAAAAATTCAAAGTTGCATAAAAGGCTATTGCAATTATGGTACCCGTTTCAATTTTAATTTGTCTCTGCCACATTCAATATCAGCTGCTTCAGAAAAAAAATAAGTTTAAAATCCTTTACACCTAACATTCATTAGGCTACTTAAAACTAAACTAAATATGGAAAGTAATAAAACATTAGGTGAGTTTATCATAGAAAATCAACAGGAATTCAAGTATTCTTCCGGAGAACTGTCCCGACTTTTTAACTCCATAAAATTAGCTGCAAAAGTTGTTAGTCATAAAGTTAATAAAGCTGGTTTAGTAGATATTGTAGGAGGTGTAGGAGGTAAAAATATTCAGGGGGAAGACCAGCAAAAATTAGATGTGTATGCAAATGATATTTTTATTGAAACATTAATTAACCGACAGATTGTTTGTGGTATTACTTCTGAAGAAAATGATGATTTTATAAGCGTTCAGGGAAGTGATAACAGTAACACGAATAAATATATCCTGCTAATGGATCCTTTAGACGGTTCCTCTAATATTGATGTAAATGTTTCTGTAGGGACGATTTTTTCTGTTTACAGAAGGATATCTGAGATAGGAACTCCGGTAGTATTAGAAGATTTTCTGCAGCCTGGTATCAATCAGGTTGCAGCAGGATATGTTATTTACGGAACTTCGACAATGCTTGTTTACACTACAGGTCATGGCGTTAACGGATTTACGCTGAATCCCGCCATTGGAACCTTTTACCTTTCTCATCCTAAAATTAAATTCCCTGAAAAAAGCACTATATATTCTGTAAACGACGGAAATTATACTCATTTCCCCGAAGGAATTAAGGATTTTATCAGGTATTGCAGGCAAGAAGGAGAAGACAGGCCATATACTTCAAGATATATAGGAAGTCTGGTTTCAGACATGCACAGAAACATGCTTAAAGGTGGTGTTTATTTGTATCCCAATACCAGATCCAATAACGGCAAACTGCGGCTTTTATATGAATGCAATCCTATGGCGTTTATAACTGAACAAGCCGGAGGCAAAGCATCTGACGGAAAGTCCAGAATAATGGAGATAGAACCTCAAAGTTTACATCAAAGGGTACCCTTTTATAGCGGAAGTATCAAGATGGTGGAAAAAGTTGAAGAATTTATAGCTAAATCTAAACTTCATAAAGTTTGATTTATTAAAAACTATTGCGTCTGACTAATGGACTAAATTATTAACCAATACTGTAGCTTATGAAAAAACTATTACCCGAAGCGAATACAATTGAATTGGATTTGCTTTCCAACGAAATTGAAAGCGTAATACAAACAACAAATACTCAATTAGAAATCTGGACCGATTGTTTAATTGGAGGTGATGATGCAAATAAAGCAAACAACCTCTCTTATTCCATTAAATTTGATGGTAAATTGGTGGTAGAAGCTTTAGAATATGCCTTAGATACTTTAGTTCAGCGACATGAATCGTTGAGAGCTACTTTTAGTTCTGATGGAATAGGTATGAATATTTACAAGAATCTAAAAATAGAAATAGCTCATGCAGATATTTCTTATTTTACTGAAAATGATAAAGAAACTGCAAAGTCAGATATCATTTCAGATGAAGTAAATACTCTTTTTGATCTTGTAAAAGGTCCTTTATTCAAACTGAAATTAGTTAAAATTGACGAATTAGAAAATATGCTGGTTTTGACCTATCATCATATCATTGGCGACGGTTTAAGTATTAAAATCATGCTGGAAGAACTCAGCATTCTTTACTCGGCATTCATTGAAAAAACAATTCCCAAACTCACTGCTCCGGAACGGTTTAGTGCTTATGCACGAATAGTAAATTCGTTAGCTCAGGATAAGGATTATAAGCAAACAGAAGATTTTTGGTTAAATACCTATAAAGATTCTGTTCCTCAAGTCGAATTACCTCTGGATTATACCAGACCCGCTTTAAGGACTTATAACAGTAAACGTTTTGATTATTCTGTTGATATAAAACTGATTAATTCTTTAAAACAATTGGGAAACAGTGCCGGCTGCAGCCTGGCGACTACTTTTCTTATCGCTTTTGAAGTTTTTCTTTGTAAACATACCGGTCAAAAAGATTTAATAATTGGCTTTCCCGTTTCAGGAAACAGGAGGTATGATATGAAAAATTTGATAGGAGATTGTGCAAATCTGCTTCCTGTGCGTAGTCAGGTAGACGGTAACGTGAGCTTTTTACAATACTTAAAACAGCGGTATCCTCAGATAATAAAAGCTTACATAAACAACCAGCATAGTTTTGGACATTTACTTCAAAAACTTTCAATTGCCCGCGACTCTTCAAGAATTCCTATGATACCGGTTACATTAACGGTTGATTTAATCAGGGATATGGAAACAGAGTTTTCATTTATAGGGCTGAATTATGAGTTTGAAATTAACCCTGCTGCTTACTCCTCATTTGAAATTAATCTGCATGCCTGCATGTCTGACAATAAACCTACACTGCAATGTTCTTATAATACTTCATTATTTAAAAAAGAAACAATAAACAAAATGATGGTGTCATTTGAAAAAATATTAACCAAATTAGTATCCAGTCACGAAAGTCCAATAAATGATCTTTTAAAAGAAGATTATTTGGAAGATTATAAAGTACTGAATGATACCGAAGCTCCCTATCCTTACGTTTCATTATCTGAATTGTTAAGTCAGCAGGCGGAAATTTCACCTGATAATATAGCCATTGAATTTAATAAAACGGCAATAACTTATAAGGATTTACATATAAAAGTAAATCAGTTTGCGCATTTTTTAGTGGCACATGGTGTACAATCCGGAGATTATATAGCCGTTTCCTATCCGAGAAGCCCTGAATTAGTATATGCTATTTTAGCCATTATTCAATGTGGAGCGGCCTATTTACCTTTAGATCATGAATATCCAATTAAACGTGTGGAGTACATGATGGAGGATTCTGAAGCTAAATTTTTGCTGACCAGTGAAGTTTTGTCATTATCACTGCCCAAATGTTCTAATACAATTTTGATTGATGATGCGATGCAATCCTTACATCAATATCCGTCAACAAAACTGGAAACTAGTGTTGACCCTGAAAATATTTTATATCTTCTGTATACTTCGGGATCAACAGGAAAGCCAAAAGGTGCTAAGATATCGAACAGAAATGTAGTAAACCTGTTTTTTTCTTTACAAATTGAGCCTGGGATAAAAGAAACAGACCGACTTCCTTTTATTTCTACTATTTCTTTTGATATTGCAAGTTTTGAATTGTTTTTCCCTTTGTTTAAAGGAGCTACTCTGGTTATTCCGGAACACGAAACGGCAAGTGATGGCAGGTTATTCCATGAAATGCTGGACAAAGAAAAAATTTCACTTGTTGTTGCTACGCCTACTACTTATCAAATGCTTTTAGATGCGGGATGGACAAAAAAATTACCTTTAAAAATATTATGCTGTGGAGAACCTCTGCCTCATAAACTGGCGCAGGAACTGATAAAAAGAAGTGATGAATTGTGGACATTATATGGTCCTACCGAAGTAACTATTTTTTCATCGTGCAAGCATATAAAAAATGAAGAAACGATAATTTCTGTGGGGGCTCCAATTGCTAATATGCAATATTATATTGTAGATGAACAAGGAAAACTGTTACCGCCTAATACTATTGGAGAGATAGCTATCGGAGGAGACGGAGTAGGAAAGGGATATTTAGGAAAACCGGAATTAACTGCGGCAAAGTATATTCCTAATGTTTTTTCAGATAAAAAAGATGCTGTCATGTATCTTTCGGGAGATTTAGGCAAATTGCTGCCCAGCAATGAAGTAATGTGTCTGGGACGTATTGATCATCAGGTTAAAGTACGCGGACACCGTATTGAAATTGGCGAAATAGAACATGTCCTGATGGCTATTAAAGGAATTAAATCAGCCATTGTGCTAGCGAAAGAAGATATTCTTGTTGCTTTTATTGTACCGGAATATAAAATTTTAAAAGAAACAGAGGAAATCAGGTCATGGAGAAACGAATTATCTTCACAATTACCCGGTTTTATGGTACCGCATGTTTTTCATATTCTGGACAAAATGCCCAGAACGCTTAATGACAAAGTGGATCGTAAAGGCTTATTAGAATATAAATCAGATGCGGAGATCAATGAAAATTATACAGCACCACGTACTGATGAAGAAAAAATGGTAGCCGAAATTTGGCAGGAAAGTTTAAAAAAAGAGCGTATCGATATTTTTAGTAATTTTTTTGAAATGGGAGGCCACTCCATCATGGCTGTAAATGTAATGGTCGAAATAGAAAAAAAGACCGGTATACGGATTCCTCTTTCTGCTTTGTTCCAACATTCGACTGTTGAAAAATTTGCTAAACTGATAAACTTAGAAAGTCAGATTTCCTCAGATTATCTGGTGCCTCTAAAACCAAACGGAACCAAAACACCATTGTTTATAGTGCATGGCTCCGGACTTAATATTTTAAATTTTGCACATGTTATTAACCATTTTGATGAGGATCAGCCGGTGTATGGCTTTCAGGGAGTAAGTTCTAATGGATATAATAATTGGTTTGAATCCATTGAGGATATGGCGTCCAGATATATAGAATCAATTATGGAAGTCAATCCTAAAGGTCCTTATGCTATTGCCGGATTTTCGTTTGGAGGTATTGTAGCTTTTGAAATTGCCCGTCAGCTTAAAAATCAGGGTAAAACAGTCAGTCTTATTGCTGCATTAGACACATATGTAGATTCTTCCTATTATTATGCTTCTCCTGTACAAAAAAAGATGATCAGGTATTATGACCGTACTTACAGGCGTCTGGATTATTTAAAGCAAATGCTGACCAGCTGGGAAGCTTTAAAAGTGCGTGTCAATACTAAAAAAACATATTTGCAAAAAAAATATTTAGGACTAAAAGATAATATGACTCAACAAGAGCAATTAGCCCTTGAACATTTTATTGAAGCCGATAAAATGGTTGACAAAATTGTAAATCGCTATCATCTGATTCCTCAGTCTTTTGAAGTAGATTTATTTAGAGCAAAAGACGATGAAAATTATAAATTAGATCCCAATCATTTAGGATGGAAAAAAGCTGCATTAAGTGGTGTGAAAATTCATAATATTACAGGAAATCATCTGGGTATTACGGCACCTCCAAATGATAAAGTTCTGGCAAGAATGCTGCAACAGATTTTAGATGAAAAACACACAAACTGCTAAACTGCTCATTTCTTTTTTAAAGATAAAAAAGCTTGCCTTAATTCCTGAAAAGTTTTATTTAGATGAAAATGCTATTCACATTTATTCCATTTATCTGCCTGATTTTACAGATTTAAAATCTGATTTGGCTGAATACCTGAATTCAAAGGAACTGTACAGACCTAATAATTTATATTTAGAATCAGATTATAAATTCATTGTTTACAGATCAATATTAAAAATTATTCTTGCCGCTTATACTAAATCAGATGCAAAAAAAATGGAGTTTGATTATCATTTGTACAAAAAACCATATCTGGCATCGACTCCATGGCTGCATTTTAATATTTCCCATTCTGAAGACTATGTAGTGATTGCAGTTTCTCGAAGAAATCTCGGAATTGATATTGAGTACATATCGCAGGACTTTCCCTTTACAAATCTTATTTCGGAAATTTTTGAAGATAAGGAAGTAACAGCAATTCATAATTCTAAGGATAAGAAAAAAATGTTTTACAGCTATTGGACAAGAAAAGAAGCCCTTGTAAAAGGGTTGGGAACAGGAATCAATGATAATTTTAAATATATTCCGTGTTCTGATGGTGAGCATATTATTAATGCAGAAATAGCAAGTACCACTACTAACTGGCACATATGTAATTTTAATATTTCTGATCATTACATGGGAGCAATAGCTTGTGAATTTTCTGCGTCATTTTCTAAAGATGTAGTTATTTATACTGTACCAAATGATATGAATCTTTTACGGAAAATGATCAATAATTAAAGCTTGGTCTGAATGACTGCAGGAATCTGTTGACTCTGAATTAAAAAATCTCCATAACGGAGATTTTTTTGTTTTTATACAATATTCTTTTTCTGAAATGGTTTTAATGTATTGTTACATAGTTTTTTATATTTTTATATAGAGAAAAAAGGATAAAGAAAATCGCATAAGTTTTTATAACTTTCTGAGAAACAATTTAATTTATAAAAGTATGACTGATATTGCCCGTCGTTTTCCTGAAAATCCGCTGCTAAAGCCAAAAGATTTGCAATCCGATAACAGGAAGCTGCAAATCATTAGTCTTTTAAATCCCGGTGTTTTTGAGTATATGAATAAGGTTTGGCTGCTGGTACGTGTAGCTGAAGGAATAATACAAAAAGAAGGAATGGTGTCTTTTCCTGTTTTAACGTTACAGGGAAAAACAGAAATTACTGAGATTCCGTTTAATGATCCTGATTTAGTTGCGACTGATCCCCGGGTAATTCAGTATAAAGAAGTGGATTATCTCACCACACTTTCGCATTTACGATTACTTTACAGTGATGATGGAATCCATTTCAGGAACCTGCCGATAATGCTGTATTGACAGGTTTAGGTCTGCTGGAGCGATATGGAATAGAAGATTGCAGAGTAAGTAAAATAAAAGAAACTTACTATTTAACTTATACGGCAGTTTCTGAAAATGGAGTGGGAGTAGGATTGCGTACTACGACAGACTGGAAAAATTTTGATAACAAAGGAATGATTTTACCTCCGCATAATAAGGACTGTGCTATTTTTGAAGAATTGATCGATGACAAATTCTATGCACTGCATCGTCCTTCAAGTCCGCAAATTGGGGGCAATTATATCTGGCTTGCTGAATCTTTGGACGGGATTCACTGGGGCAATCATAAATGTATTTTGAAAACCCGCAACAAAATGTGGGACAGTGCAAGGGTAGGAGCCGGTGCAGCTCCAATTAAAACAGAACAGGGCTGGCTCGAAATTTATCATGGTGCAAATGCCGAAAATCAATACTGTCTGGGAGCTTTTCTGATGGATCTTAGTGATCCTTCAAAAGTTATTGCGCGAACAACTGATCCCATAATGGTTCCCACGCAGGAATATGAACTTCAGGGTTTTTTTGGTCAGGTAGTTTTTACCAATGGTCATATTGTAAACGGGGATATTCTTACCATTTATTATGGTGCCGCCGATGAATTTGTTTGCGGGGCTCATTTTTCTATTGCCCAAATCCTGTCGGTATTGCATTTTGATGAAACTTAAATAGTACATTATATTTTTCGCTTTACTCTTCTGAAAGTTAAATTAATCCGTGGCAATACCTCTCTGGATGTTTTAGGAACATGATGCTGCCAGAAACTGTTAGTAGTTCCTGCCATAAGCAGGAAAGTACCATGATGTAACGGAATTTCAAGCGGTGCAATATCTTTTCGAAATTTATGGCGCAATTTGAACATTCTTGTTTCTCCAAAAGTGACCGAAGCAATAACAGGGTTGGGACCTGAATTAGCTTCTTTATCACTATGCCAGGCAACACTGTCATTGCCGTTTCTGTATAAATTTAGCAACACGCTATTAAAATCAAGGGCAGTTTCTTTTTCTACCTTTTTTCTGATTGTTAAAAGTTCTGGTGTCCAGTCCGGATCATTTTCATTAGAAGCTGTATTTTCTTTGTCTTCGTACCAGGCAATCATTCTGGGAGCTTTGACTGTTTTATCAAAAATTTCCATTTCGTATTCTCTCCATGTTGTTTCATGAAGTAATAGATTATAATAACGGTCTGATTCTTCTTTAGAGAAAAAATTATCAATCAGAATCAATTCTGTATCCGGTAAATCATAAACAATTTTACCACGCTGTCCTGAGAAGAATAAATCAGTATCATTAAAAAGTTTCATTATAAGTAAATTTATTTTTTAGTTAAAAACAAAATTAATACAGATTGTAACAAAAATCATTATATTTGATGTTACAAATTATAACAATTTCACGATGTCTTTATTTTCAGATAATATCAGAGCGCTTCGAACAAAAGATAAAATTTCTCAGGAAAAAATCGCACAGAGTTTACAAATTACCAGAGGCAGGTATGTTAAATATGAAGACGGGACTTCCGAACCTCCGTATAATATTTTAAAGAAAATAGCCCATTATTTTCATCTCAGTATTGATTTATTACTTTCTGTAGATGTGCGTAAAATTGATATTCAGGATTTATTAAAACTGGAAAACAACCGACTGATTTTACCTATCCAAGTAGATCAGGCAGGTGAAAATTTCATCGAAGTAGTAACACAAAAAGTAAAAGCAGGTTATCTAAACGGATATGCAGACCCGGAATATATTGAGAATTTACAGCAAATTTCGCTTCCTTTTTTAGGTCCTGGCAAACACCGTGGTTTTCCTATTGAAGGGGATTCAATGCCGCCTCATGAAGACGGAAGTATTGTTATAGGACGTTATGTCGAAAATTTAGGGGAAGTGCAGGACGGGAAAACCTATATTCTGATTACAAAAAGTGAAGGAATGGTATACAAACGTTTGAATAAAAATAAAAAAAATGCTTTGGTTTTAGAATCTGATAATAACTTTTATCCTAATTACGAAGTAAAAGTATCTGATATTTTAGAAATTTGGGAATACACCTGTAACATTGGCAGAAGCGATAAAAAATATGAAACAAATGATATAGAAAGCCTTAAATCGATGATTTTAGAACTGAAAAAAGACATTCATACGATTAAAAGTACAACATAATATTGTAAGCTTCCCGTATAATCCTGTAAGTTAATTTAGAGTGTTTTTTTTGATCTTGTAAAGGATTAATTAAGGCTTATAAATAACCTAAATTTAAAGAATATGAGAGCGATTTGGACGGGTTCGATTAGTTTTGGTCTGATTAATATTCCTATTAAGATATTTTCAGCTGTACAGGAAAGCAGTCTGGATATGGATATGCTGGATAAGAAAGACCATGCCAATATAAAATTCAAACGCGTCAATGAAAATACAGGAAAAGAAGTGGCGTATTCTAATATTGTAAAAGGCTATAAATTAGAAGACAACTATATAATATTAGAAGATGAGGATTTTGAAGCTGCTGATGCCGTAAAATCTAAAACGATAGACATTCAGAGTTTTGCTTTCGAAAAAGAAATAGAAAGTATTTATTATGAACAGCCTTATTATTTAGAACCTGATAAAGGTGCAATGAAAGCTTACGGATTATTACGCGATGCCTTAGCCAAGTCAGGAAAAGTAGGTGTGACCAGTTTTGTGTTACGCAATAAAGAGAGCTTGGCCATATTAAAACCTTACAAGAATGTTATTTTGTTAAACAGAATCCGTTTTGCTCAGGAAATAAGAGAAACATCGGAGTTGAAGGTACCTGCTGTTTCTAAACGAAAAACTAAAGAAATGGACATGGCTACCAAGTTAATAGATCAGCTCACGGAAGAATTTGATATTAGCAATTTTAAAGATGAATATACCGCCAAGCTTTTAAAAATAATAAAAAATAAAGCCAAAGGCAAAAAACAAAAGCCATCAAAATTAAAAGTGGTGCATAAGCAAAGTGATGATTTAATGAGTATGCTTAAAGCAAGTCTGGAAAATAAAAAATCATCTTAGTCTTTTTTTCTGTTTTCCAATAATGTCAAAATCTTTTTAATATTTATTCCTTTTCCAAGAACCGGACGCCATAAATCTCCTTTTTTCTCTAATCGTTTCAAGATATTTTTGATTGTAAATTGAGACGGATGGAGTTTAGCATCGACCTCCTTCCATTCCAGTGGTGTAGATATCCATGCTCCTTTTACCGGGCGTACAGAATATGGCGCTGCCAGTGTCTGTCCTCTGCGGTTTTGAAGATAATCTATGTAGATTTTATGATTTCTTTTTTTGATAGTTCTTTCTAAAGAAGTGATATCCGGAAGCTGTTTATGAATTTCTATTGCTAAAAGTTCGGCTAATATTTTAATCTGCTCATAATCATATTTCGCTCCTAACGGAATATATACATGCAATCCGGTAGCACCTGAGGTTTTACAATAACAATCAGATTCGAGTCCGTCCATTACTTCTTTAACAGCTAGTGCCGTTTTCACAACTTCTTCAAATTTATGTTGAGCCGGATCAATATCAATAACCAGCCAGTCCGGATTTTCTGGTTTTTTTATAGTTGAATTCCACGGATTAATGTCAATACAGCCTAAGTTGGCCATGTATAACAACGTTTGTTTATTATTACAAATGAGATAATCCAGGTGTTTATCATTCGATTCTGAATATACTTTTTCTGTTTTTAACCAGGACGGAATTTTATCTGTATCTACATCCTTCTGATAAAATCCGGAGGCATTAATTCCGTTTGGAAAACGATTCATGGATTGCGGACGATTTTTTAGGTAAGGCAGAATAAAATTGGCCACTTCATTATAATACTGCACAATATCGCCTTTAGTAATACCGTCTTCAGGAAAATATATTTTATGCTGATTGGTTAAATGCAATTTTATTTTACCAATTTTTAAATCATAATCCTTTTTTGTTTCAGCTGCTTCCTCCGCTTTATTCATCTTCTTTTTATCAGTTGTTACGGTTTTACTTTTGGTAGATAAAAGTACTTCTGAAGCATTTTTATCCGTTCTTAATCCCAGATAAACAGGATGTCTTAAATGCAAATCATCAGTCCATTCGGTAAATTTCACCTGACATACCAGTTTGGGTTCTACCCATTGAATGCTATCGCGCAGCGCTATATTTTCAGTGATTACAGCTTCAGTGGTAAAATAAGGCTGTAATGTTTCATACAATTCTTTCAGAGTTGCATCGCTAAAACCGGTACCGCATTTCCCGATAAATTGTAATTTTTTGCCTTTGTATTGTCCCAAAAGCAAAGCACCAAAATTTTTTCTGGACTTTTTAGGTTCTGTTAGTCCAATAATAATCGCTTCTTCCTGCTGTACAATTTTTATTTTCAGCCAGTCATTACTTCTTTTGCCTGACAGATAAATACTGTCTGCTTTTTTTGCTATAATGCCTTCAATTTTATTTTTAATTGCTCTTTCAAATTCTTTAATTCCGTTACCTGCGGTGTGTTCGGAATAAAAAACATGGGATAGTTTATGCTTATCGAGTAGTATTTTAAGCAATTCTTTCCGCTCCAGTAAATTTAGTTTTAAGGTGCTGTTTCCGTCCAGATTCAGGATATCAAATACATAGTATTTTAAATTTCCTGTACCTGTTTTAAGGTAATTTTGCAGCAGCTGAAAACTTGCCTTTCCTTCATTATTCTCCACTACCACTTCGCCATCTAAAACAACGGTATGCTCTATTTTTTTTAACTCAGGAATAAGAGTTTCAAAATTTTCATTAAAAGAAAGTTGATTTCTGCTCCATAAATTTATTTCATCAGAATTGATAACCGCAATAGTTCTGTAGCCGTCATATTTATTTTCGAATACCCAATCTTCATCATCAAAAGGCTTTTCGGTACTGGCGGCTAACATGGGTTTTATAAAAACCGCAGCTTTCGATTTTACCGCAGCTTTTGAAGGTTTCTTTTTTTCGGGAGCTGCAGTTGAGGTTTTCTCTGCTTTTTTTTCTAAGTCTTCTAAAGTTTTTTTAGAAATCACGGACTTATTTTTTAGTAAAATATCAGTCTCAGAAGCATATTTGTCGTTCTTTTTGATTAACAGCCAGGCGTTTTCCTGTTTCCCTTTGAGTTTTACTAAAGAGAATTCTCCTTTTAACTTTTTACCTTTTAAAATAAAGCTTAAACGTCCCTTCTTTAAATTTTCTTTTAATGTTTTTTCAGGTGATGTAGTGTTATCAGCAGCAGTATAGGTTCCGTTATCCCATACTATAACATTTCCTGCTCCGTAATTTCCCGCCGGAATATTACCTTCGAAATCTTTATAACTGTACGGATGATCTTCAACCATCATGGCCAGACGCTTTATTTCCGGATTCATCGAAGGACCTTTGGGTACCGCCCAACTCACTAATACACCATTTAATTCCAATCGGAAATCATAATGTAAATGAGAAGCTGCATGCTTTTGTACTACAAACAGCAGCTCATTTTCAGACTGATCTATTTTTCTTTTTGGTTCTTTTGTTTGTTTAAAATCACGTTTTTGATTGTATTTATCTAATGACATGCTTTAACTTTTTTGAATTTAGAAAAGAGTGTAAACAGCGAATGCAGAAAGTCCAAAAATGACATGCACAAAAAAGAGTTGCAGATAATATCCTTTGAAATCAATTTTAGGATTATAATCACTGATTTTAAAAATAATTACCCAGCTTAAAATCCCTATTATTCCGCTAATTGCTCCCAAAATAAAGGCAGCAATCCAGGTTTCATTTATGATTTCATTTTCCCAAAGTAAATAATAACCAAAAACAAATAAAAAACCAATTGCATAATGAATAATCCAGCCCAGTACATTTTTAGTTTTTGCAGATAATGAAATGGCTAAGGCAGTAAGACAATAGCTCAGTAAAACGGGCTCTTTATATAATTCTCTGAAACTTTCTGAAATGATATAACTAAAAAGGGTCATCACAGATGTTGCAACCAGCGAAGAAATTAAAATTTGTATAAAAGTTTCAATAATCATAATCTGTTGTATAACAATGTGATGAAACAAATTTAAGAGAATGAATAACTGCTTTTTTATATAATTAAAAGTTTTAATTGTATAATTATAATTTTCAATAATCTGAACAGTTTCAGGCGTACCGGTTAAAAAAATGTGAGAGGGATTTAATGATGTGTTTTTTAAAAGTTGAGGTATTCACATGACTTTAGTACTTTTAGCCGAATGAAAAACTGAAAAGGAGAGTTTTCTTCTCTTACAGGTTTTTGGAAAAAAAAAATATTTTTTTGGCGACTTTAAACAGGCTTTAAAAGTTAAAGTAATATTTTGCGGTATTAAATGATAATTTACCGATTCGTAAATTTTAAAAAAGTATAACATGGTAAAAAAGTATTTCTATAGCTGTCTGTTTTTGATAGCATTATTCACTTTAAGCAGTTTCAGTATTAACGATGAAGTAATTCGTCTGGATGGCAACTGGCATTTTGAAATTGATCGAAATAACGAAGGAATAACCCAAAAATGGTATAACAGAAATCTTTCGGACAATATCAAGCTGCCGGGTTCGATGGCTGAATTTTTAAAAGGGGATGAAATTACACTCAAAACTAAATGGACGGGATCTATTTATGACAGCTCCTTTTACTTTAGACCCAGTTTAAAAAAATACCGCGAACCGGGAAATATTCACATTCCTTTCTGGCTGACTCCGGCAAAACATTATGTGGGTGCTGCCTGGTATCAAAAAGAAGTGAACATTCCTGCCAATTGGAAAGGCAAACGAATTATTCTTCATTTGGAAAGAGCACATATAGAGACCAGAGTTTGGGTTAACGATAAGGAAATTGGTTTACAAAATTCATTGGTGGCTCCGCATGTTTATGATTTAACAGCTTATCTTACTAGCGGGAAACAGCGTATTACGATTCGAATAGACAACAGTATCAAAGAATTAAATGTTGGACCTGATTCGCACAGTATTAGCGATCATACACAGGGAAACTGGAATGGAATCATTGGTAAAATAGCTTTGGAAGCTGCTTCTCCGGTTTATATAGACGATGTACAGATTTATCCGGATGTAAAAAACCGAAAAGCGCTGGTAAAAATTAAAATCAATAATTCTACACTTAGACCATTTAGTGGAAAAATAGGAATTTCGGCAAAGAGTTTCAACAGTTCAAAATCAGATAAGACTCAGGAAATACTCAGTAAAATAATAGTAGCAAAATCAGATACTAAAATTATTGAAATAGAATTGCCTTTTGGAAAAGGAATGCTGACCTGGGACGAATTTGATCCTGCCTTGTATCATCTGGATGTAAATTTGGTTGCTAAAGGAATAGAAAACAATAAAAAAGTTTCCTTTGGAATGCGTGAGTTCAAAATTGAAGGAAACAAATTTTTAATCAACAGCAATCCCGTTTTTTTGAGAGGAACCTTGCATAACTGTGAGTTTCCGTTGACGGGTTATCCTGCAACTACGGTAGAGGCCTGGGAGAAAATTTTCAGGAAAATGAAATCCTTTGGCTTAAATCACGTTCGTTTTCATTCCTGGTGTCCACCGGAAGCAGCTTTTAAGGCTGCGGATATTGTTGGACTTTATTTACAGCCCGAAGGACCAAGCTGGCCCAATCACGGACCAAAAATAGGATTGGGACAGCCAATTGATCAGTTTTTGTATGATGAAACAATACGAATGGCAAAAGAATATGGGAATTATGCCTCTTTCACGATGTTGTCGGCGGGAAATGAGCCAGCAGGAAATCAGGTGAAATATTTGAATGCTTTTGTTGATTTCTGGAAAGCAAAAGATAACAGGAGAGTATATACAGGAATGTCCGTAGGCGGAAGCTGGCCTGTGGTTCCCAATGCAGAGTACCAGTCCCGTGGAGGTGTGAGAGGATTAAACTGGAATAAAAATCTGGAAACCGAATCGGATTTTAGTTCAGCTATTGCGAAGTTTAAAGTTCCGTTTGTAGCTCACGAAATAGGGCAGTATTGTGTATTTCCAAATTTTGCCGAAATCAAAAAATATACAGGTGTTTACAAAGCTAAAAACTTTGAAATGTTCCGTCAGGAATTAGCAGATCATAAAATGGGCGATCAGGCTAAAGATTTTTTGAATGCTTCGGGAAAATTACAACTCTTATGTTATAAAAATGAAATTGAAAAAATATTGAGAACACCGGGTTATGCTGGTTTTCAAATGCTGGGATTACAGGATTTTCCCGGTCAGGGAACAGCCTTGGTAGGAGTACTGGATGCTTTTTTTGAAGAAAAAGGATATGTAACAGCTCAGGAATATTCCAGATTTTGTAACTCCACGGTTCCGCTGGCTAAGATTCCAAAATTTATATATACTAATGAAGAGAATTTTAAGGCTGAAATTCTGCTTACTCATTCAGGAAAAACTCCCTTGCAAAATGCAGTAATGAGTTGGACAATTAAAAATGAAAAAGGAAATTTACTTTCTTCAGGAAAATTCAATCCTAAAACTTTTGAAAACGCAAATGGAATTTTTGCAGGCGATATTGATTTTGCTTTAAGCGAAATAACAGCTGTATCTCAACTAAATTTAGAAGTAAAAGTCAATGGTACTGATTTTGCTAATGATTGGGATTTTTGGGTATATCCCAATAAGAATCCTGAAGTGTCATCATCAGTTTACTACACAACAACCTTAGATAATAAAGCCAAAGAAGTGTTGAATAACGGAGGAAAAGTATTTTTGAATGCAGCAGGAAAAGTAGTAAAAGGAAAAGAAGTAGAAATGCATTTTCTGCCTGTTTTCTGGAATACGTCCTGGTTTAAAATGCGTCCGCCGCATGTTACGGGGATGCTTATTCAGGATAAAAGTCCGGCTTTTGATAATTTCCCAACGAGTTATCACAGCGATTTGCAGTGGTGGGATATACAAAACCGCGCTCAGGTGATGAACTTAGAAGATTTTCCGGATGATTTTCGACCATTAATCCAGCCAATTGATACCTGGTTTATGAACCGCCGACTGGCATTACTATTTGAAGCACAAGTGGGTAAAGGAAAAATTATAGTAAGCAGTGCTGATTTAGGACCGGATGTTCAAAACAAACCGGCATCTAAGCAACTTTATTTTTCACTTTTAAAATATATGAATTCGCCTGACTTTAATCCTGAAAAGAAGTTGGATATGAAAGTAATTCAGGATGTATTTAGCAGTCCTTCAAGAGAAATTTTTGATACCTATACTAAGGACAGCCCTGATGAACTGAAACCGAATTCAAATCAGAATAAAGTGAAATAACAAAATGTAAATTATGATGTAATTAATTTCCCGTTAGTGATAAGGATGATAATAATGTTGATTCAGAAAAAACATGAATGTGAAAAATGCCCCAAAAGTCAGATGTTATTTGGGGCATTTTTTTATTCGGTTTCAGAAATTTTTTCAATTTCGGCTATTTCCACTTTTTCTTTTTTTATAGACTGTCGTAAAAGAGCAAATAAACTCATGTAAACATTTGCTACAAAAACTAACGAAAAACCGGAAATGATATATCCTCTCCAGTCGGTGAATAATAATTTATATTGCGTCAGAAGCAGAAAAAAAATAGAGATATAGTGACTAAAACAATATTCGCAGGTGAAGAGATAAAAGAATTTTCGTTTTATAATAGTTTTTTTATTTTTAGAACATACTACGCACCATTCTTTAAATTCATGAAATATTTCTTCATGTGTTACCGTCCATGAAATACAGGCAACGGGTATTGCTAATACTAAAAGCCATATTATTTGTACATATATTTCCTTCATAGTTGTTTATTCTTTAAAGGTTTAAATTTTACAGAGATTAAAAAATAATTTTAAAACCGTAAAAGAGAATGCTATGCTGTTTTTTTAGTAACAGTAAATACAACTAAAATTGTTGTTTTAATACTATGTTTTGTTTTTCCCTCATAGCATTGATATATTCCCATTCTCTTAATGATGCTGGATGTAGTGGTTTATTGCGTCCTTCTTTTTTACTGCTTTTTTTTAATTGTTTTTCCATATTAGCAGTAATCCTGTCCTCTGTCATAATATTGTTCAGTATACTCTGGAATTTGTTTTGAAAGCCCGGTAATGCTATAAGTTTGTTCTTCTCTAAAGCTTCCATACCGGCTTTGGCAACTTTCTCAGGACTTGCAAGCTCATTTTCTTTATAGGTCACAGTATGTTCTGCTTTTGCTTTATGAAAGAAATCAGTATCTGTAGGCCCCGGTCTCAGTGCAGTTATTGTGATATTAGTATCTTTAACTTCATTAGCAATAGCTTCTGCAAAAGAAAGTATAAATGCTTTTGTTGCCGCATACACAGAGAAATAAGGTGATGGTGTATTTGATACAGAAGAAGCAAGAAAGAGGATTTTACCTTTATTATGAAGTACCATATCCCGGAGATAAAATTTAGTAAGACTTAATACCGAGTTGATGTTGAGTTCAACCAGACTAATTTCCCGGTCAATATCAGTTTTACAAAATTTTCCCCATTCGCCCTGACCGGCATTATTAATTAAAATGTCAATGAAAATTTCAAGTTTTTTAGTGATTTGATAAATTTTTTCGGCAGATTCCCTGTCGAATAAATCAATGGGTATTTCTATAACCTGAATCGTTTTGTCTGTTGCAATATCTTTCATTTCAACAGCAGTCTTTCTGAGGTTTTCTTCATTGCGTGCCACTAAAATAAGGTTGTAATTTTTCTCAGCATAAAGTTTTGCGAATTCATACCCAATTCCGCTTGTGGCACCCGTAATTAATACATTTTTCTTTTTCATGACAAATTATTTAATGTAAACATTTGAATACTATTAAGTTACTTTCAAATCTATAAGAAGAAAAAATAATTAATTTATAAAATTCAAAGTTTTAATTATATAATTCTCAACATCTTTTAAAAGAAGAATTGTATATTATAAATAAGTCTTTATAAAAAATCGAAACTGTAAATTACATTAATAGAATTTTGCTTAAAAGTTTTCTGAGTTCAGATATAGAGTTGGGTTTCACTAGGTAATCTCTGGCTCCGGAGATTATTGCATCTTCAGCATATAATGATGATGTAGATAAAAAAATCACTGGAATATCTTTTATTTTTTCACTTTTTTTGATTTCGCTCAATACTTCTTTACCGGACATACACGGCATATTGATATCCAGAAAAATTAAATCAGGATTTATTTCTCCATTAATTAACTTATGTAAAGCGTCTATTGGATTTTGAATAGAAGTGTATGCAGCATCAGTAATAGTTTTTACTGCCTGTTCAAAAAAATCACAATCATCAAAATCATCATCAATTTGTAAAATGTTTTTATACTTCATTTTTAGTAGGTTTTTGTCTTTAAAAACATTTTGGGGGAATGCCTGAAAAGTTTTGTTTATTAATAGCACTCATTATTGTAACTAAGAAAAATATATTATTTATACTTATTCCAATAAAAAATAATAAAATCCATACACAAATTTATATAAATTTTCTTAACTATTACTTATTTGTAGACCGGATTTATTTTTTATAATACAAAATATTTCTTTTGTAACTGTAGAAAGAGGGCTTAAAATTATGTAATACTCGCATTTTATTATGTAAGAATTTATAAAGAGATCACTAATACATTTGTAACAGCCTGTTAAAAATGTCTTTTTTCCGGATATTCCCCAGATCAACTTTAACCTAAAATTTAAGACTATGATAAACAATTTAAAGGATGCTCAAAAAAATAGATTATATAAAAATAAATTATCTTATGGAAGTAAACCACAGCATTATGATATGATTGTGTTTTCTCATATTAGATGGCAGTTTGTTTATCAGCGTCCGCAACATATCATGAGCCGAATGGCAAAAAAAATGAAAATACTTTTTATTGAAGAGCCCTTGCAGTATGATGAGAATAAGGATTTGGGAAATCTTATTATTGTAGATGAAAAGCTCCATGTTTTACAACCGAATGTGACCGAAATTGAGTCTATTGCCGAAATAATTCCGGCTTATGTAAAAAACGAAACTATTTCTTTTGGATGGTTCTATTCAGCAGCTTTTTGTCCATTGATGGGATTTATAGATTTTGATACTGTTATTTATGATTGTGTGGAAGAACTTTCGATATCTAAAGGCACTTCGGCTGATTTACTTCATCAGGAAAAATACCTTATTTCTCAGGCAGATATTGTTTTTACAGCAGGAAAATCTTTATACGAATCAAAGAAGAGATTTCATAACAATGTGCTTTGTTTTCCCAATTCAGTAGATGAATCTCATTTTTCCAGAGCTTTAAACGGAATTGCAATTCCTGAAGATATTGCGGCTGTAAAATCACCTATAGTGGGATTTTATGGTGTTATTGATGACCGTATTGACCTGCAGCTGCTTCATGATGTCGCTAAAAAAATGCCTAATATTTCGTTTGTTATGATTGGACCATTAACAGAAACAGCAGAGGCAAATCTCCCAAAAGAACCCAATATACATTATCTGGGAATGAAATATTATAATGAACTGCCTAATTACCTAAAGGCTTTTGATATTGCTATGATGCCTTTCAAAATAAATGAAAGTACGCACTACCTAAATCCAAACAAAACATTAGAATATATGGCGGCAGCAAAACCTGTCATTTCAACAAGGGTTAACGATGTAGCACGGGATTACAGTATTTGTGTAAGTTTAATTGATACCGCAGATGATTTTTGCGAGAGCATCAAATTTTTATTGGAAAAAAGAGATCGATTGTCAATGGAAATGGAATATTATAAAATTTTGCAGGATACTTCCTGGAACGCTACTGTTGATAAAATGGACTTAACAATTAAGGCTTTTGCCTGATACTATAAATGAATTATAACAGAAAATTTGGATAAAAAATAAAAAAGATGATGTCATGCTAATTAACAGCTTGTCTTTTCTTTTAATAATGTTTAATTAAAAATACAGAATATGGAACTTAAAAAAACAATAACTGGTATCACTTTTAGCGCTTTTGATTTACTACATGCAGGTCATGTTAAAATGCTTGAAGAAGCAAAATTATATTGTGATTATCTGATTGTAGGCTTGCAAACAGATCCTACCTTAGACAGACCTGAAAAAAATAAACCCACACAATCTGTAGTGGAAAGATATATCCAACTTAAAGCCTGCAAATTTGTCGATGAAATTGTTCCTTATGCAACGGAACAGGATCTTCAGGATATTCTTCAGGCATTCCCTATTGATGTCAGAATCATTGGTGAAGAATACAGAGATAAAAATTTTACTGGTCGTGAATATTGTGAAAGCACGGGTATTAAACTTGTTTTTAATAAACGCAGTCACCGTTTTTCCAGCAGCGGATTAAGAAGAGAAGTTTATGAATGTGAATCTTCAAAATTAATCGGATAGATTCAAATTTTTATCTGAATCTAAGTTGATAAAATACTTATAAAAAAACCGGCCATCTGAAATTTTTCAGATGGCCGGTTTTTTAAATTATTCTGAAGATTTATGCTTCTTCATCATCTTCATCATCTTCTTCTGCTGCTTCAAAATTGATGTTATTGTAGGCAACATCCGTCAAGAGTGTATCAGCTTCTTTTTCTTCTTCTAAAGTTTGTTGTAATAAGGCTAGCGCATCCTCTTCTCCTAAAGTTTCTGCAAAAGCAGCCAATGTTCCGTAGCTGGCAATTTCATAATGCTCAATTTTTTGTGAAGCAGCAATTATTCCCGCATCTCTTACTGGCCCTGATTCGGTTTCTTCTATGATGCTTTCGCCTTCTTTAATTAAACCTTCCATAGCATCACATTTCTTTGCAGATGCTTTTTTGCCTATGAGCTCAAACACTTGTTCTAACCGGGAAACCTGTTCTTCGGTAACAGTAAGATGATCGTTTAAGGTGCTTATAAGATTTTCAGAAGTGGCATTTTTAGCCATTTTAGGCAATGCTTTTGTTAAAGCTTTTTCTGCCCAGTAGATATCTTTAAGTGAATCTTCAAAGAGTTCTCTAAGTCCTTCTGCAGCTGATGATTTTCCTTTTGTGTTTTTATTTGATTTTGTTTTTGTTGCTGCACTTGTAGTTTTAGTGCCCGCTGTGCTTTTTGTTGTTTTCATAATTTTTTGAATTAAAATATTAATAATTAATTCTAAAAGTAAGCAGTTCACTAAAGCACTTTTTATATAATTATTAGGAGTAATTATAAAATTAGCACTTTTAGTTTTAATATTAACACACTTTAATAAGCTGATTTATAATTATGTAATTTCATATTATAATTCTGTAAAACATAACGTTCTTAAGCTTTCTAAATTTATAAACACATAAATAATGTTACTGTAATTTGAATTTAAACCCGATATGAGTAAAAATAACAAACCTGTAATTTCCGAGCATTTTGATAATGAAAGAACTTTTCTGTCATGGATTCGTACTGGAATAGGGATTATGGTATTTGGATTTGTTTTAGTTAAATTTTCTTTAGTTGTAAACGATTTACCGGCCAGTTTTTTTAATGGAACTGATATACCAAAAAACGGATTTACCATTTTTATAGGGATAGCACTTGTAATTACAGGAGCTATAATGATACTTTTAGCTTATCTAAAATACAGGCAGGTACACAGAGAACTGATTGAGGGTAAATTTCTTTATTCTACCGTATTATTGACTGTTTTAACGGTAGTTATTTTTATTATGAGTATGATAATAATTGCTTATTTGATTATGGCAGCTTATCCAATGATTTTTGAATAATTGTCATCAGATGGAAATTATATAACGACCGGTATATATTATATAAATTACAATTGATTCAGACTTATACATTTACATCAAAGATTTAATTAAATCAAAAAAAAGCATTTAAAAATTGATGTAAAAAATAAATCAAAAATCCAATTATTATGAATTTAGACAGAAGAGAGAATTACAGTCAGGAGCACTTGTATTCTCAAGACCGCACAAGCCGTTATAATGACAGGAATACTAATCCGGATTCTCTGGATAATTCCTATCTTGAAGATGATGAACAATATATAAATCCCAATCTTCATAAAGATGATTTTGAAGAAGAAATTCCTTCAGATATAAGAAATGGTTTTGAGGAAGAGGATCCATTGGACAATGAGGATGATTTTGAAGATGAACCTCTTGAAGAAGACGATGATTTTGACCAAGAAGACACGTATAATGATGAATTTGATGATGATTTAAACAACGATGATTTTGATAATACTGATCCTAACGATCCACGCATTTTTTAACCCTTATCAAAAATGAGAAAAACCGCTTGGACTACAGCAAGTGGTTTTTCTTGTTTTTTACCGATAAATTTTACTATTCTATGGAAATCCTTATTAAAAAAAAACTACAAGCCGATATGTCCAATCTTTTAGTAGTAGGTATTGGTATTTCTATTGGATCATTAGAAACATTAAAAAAAATACTTTTAGCGATACCTCAGGATTCCGGAATAGCATTTATAATTATAAGACACACAGAAGATTTACCAGCAAATTTAGCTGAAATACTATCATCAAATATTCAAATTCCTGTTAATGAAATTATTAACGATATACATTTAGAGCCCAATCATATTTATATTATGCCTGAAAAAAATTTTCTCACGACATCTTCTGGCATACTAAAACTAAAACAAATTACAAGGAATGAAAGGCAGGGTAGTGGCACCGATATTTTTTTTGAATCGTTAGCTGAAGTGTATAAAAGTGCTGTAGTGGGGCTAATGCTGGGTTCAGATTCTAATTTTGAAAGTATAAGGGGATTTAAAAAAATAAAGGAAGAAGGTGGAATTACGATAATTCAAAAGCCCGATAAAACAGCTTTTAGAGGGATAACCCAACATCTCAGAGATAACTATGTAGCTGATTATGTAATGACAACAGAGCATTTTCCTTTTGAAATGCTTCAAATTCAAAAAAAGTATCCAGCATATATTAATGCTAATAATCAGGAAAATATTCCTCAGGATAAAAAAGAATTATTCAGGAGAATTATTGAACTCACAGCAGAAAAGCATCAGCATGATTTCAGTAATTACAAACAGCCTTACTTAAGAAGACGTATTGTTATAAGAATGACTGTTTTGCAAAAAGATAGTGTAGAGGGATACTATAATTTTCTTCAGAATAATAAAACGGAACAGGATATTTTATTTCATGATTTTTTATTTTCGGTTAGTTATTTTTTCAAAGATTCAGACTATTTTGAAAATTTAAATGAAATTATTTTTCCGTCATTAATCAGCAATATAAATGATAACACCTTGCGTATCTGGATTGCAGGATGTGCAACTGGTGAAGAAACCTATTCCCTGGCAATTAGTCTTCATGAATATCTGTTAAAAAATAAACTTAGTGGTATGAAAGTTCAAATTTTTGCCACTGACTTATCTGAAAGAGCTATTATAAAAGCCCGATCAGGGATTTATTCTAATTTTGATGTGCAGCAGATAAACAAAGAAAGACTGCAAAAATATTTCATTAAAAGCAACAGAGAATATCAGGTTTGTAAAGCAATTCGCGATATGTGTGTATTTGCAGTACATAATTTTGTTAAGGATCCTCCATTTGCTAAAATAGATTTTGTTAATTGCCGCAATGTTTTAAAATATTTTAATCCCTTTTTACAAAATAAGGCCTTATTATCCTTTTATTATTCACTGAATGCTAAAGGAATTCTTTTTATTGGAAAATCAGAAACAATTAATTCTGTCGAAGGTTTGTTTGAAGCTACAGGGAAAACAGAAGAAATCTATATACGTAAAACTGCTCCTGAACAAGATGCAGTACAAGTATTTACTGCTGTTGAAAATAATTTACAGGAAAAAGCCAGTGTTTCTGAATTTAAAACCCAAACAGAAACAGATTTTCAAAAAATGGTGTCTGATATTTTATTTTCTAAATATACTCTGGCGTGTGTAGTTATTGATGAAAATATGGAAATTGTTTATTTTCATGGTGATACAAGTTCATTTTTATCTCCATCACAGGGAAAACCCAGTTTTGATATTTTAAAAATGACAGATGAGGAAGTCAGGATAAAATTACAGATTGCTATACTAAAAGCAAAAACAGAGAAAAGAAATATCCGTGAGGACCGTATTGAGGTTAAAAAGAAATCCTGCTTTATATCCTTTGAGATTGTAGTACCTCAGAATAATGATTCGCATTTGATAATTATCTTTTATGACGAAGCAATTAAAAGTAAAAAGAGAAATGAAAACCTGTTTATTGGCGGAAAACAAAAAATTACTACAGAAGTTACAGATGAAAATCATTCGGTAAATGAAGTTTTAAGAGCACAAAGTCAGGAATTAGCTTCTGCTAAAGAGGAGCTATCCTGTATAAATGATGAACTCAGAGAAAATCAGAAAGAATTAGTAAAGGCTTTAGATTATGGAGAAGCTATTATTAATACTATTCATGAGCCCTTATTAATTATCGATGATTACTTTTTTATTAAAAAAGCCAATCAGGCATTTTATCAGTGTTTTAAAACAACAGAGGCTGAAATTGAAAATCAGTCCTTGTTCGAAATAGGAAACTGTCAATGGAATATTCCGGGGTTTAAGGAACAAATTTCTAAAATAATAAACGAACAACTCGTTATTGAAAAAACTAAAGTAGAAATAGTATGTGATGGTATTGGAAAAAAAGTAATGCTGATAAATGCTGGTCCGATTCAAGTTTTAAATGAAGACCATATTCTTTTAACATTTAATGATATCACGGAATTAGTAAATGCTAATGAGTTATTAGTAGCTAAGAAATTAGAAATACAAAAATACCATCATCAACTGGAAGCATTTACTACTGCGGCCAGTGATGTTTTGCATGAGCCGCTTCGTAAGATACATATGTTTAGTAAAAGAACTTTTGATAACGAAAGTAATATTAGCGAGCTGGGAAAACATTATTTGGAGCGTATTCAATATTTAGTCACTAATATGAGTCAGTTAATAGACGATGTTATTAATTATTCAAGAGTTAATTTTCTGGAAAGAGAATACAAAAAAACAGATTTAAACAAGCTCTTTAAAAAAATTATCCGGGATTTGAAAGAAATAATTAGTCAAAAAAATGCTGAGATTCTGGTTGATAACCTGCCTGCATTGAATATCATACCACAACAGATTCAACAATTGTTTACACAGCTGATTATCAATTCTCTGATTTTTACAAAAGAAGGAGTTATTCCTCAAATAAAAATTGAAGCTCATACGCCATCTCATAAAGAAATTATGGATTGGAATGGAGAACCGGAAATCAATTATGTGAAAATTTGTGTTATTGATAACGGAATAGGTTTTGAAAAAGAGTATGAAACCACAGTTTTCAATCCTTTCTACCGCTTGCACCAAAACACATTTAAAGGTAGTGGATTGGGACTTACTTTAGTAAAAAAAATTGTTGCCAATCATCAGGGTTTTATTAAAGCTGTAAGTAAAAAAAACAGGGGTACTACTATGATAATCTACATTCCGATGACACTCAGTTAACAAGAAAGACTATCCGAAAACAACAGTCTTACAGATAATATTATCAAAAGCATATTGAAAATAATCTTTATGGTTATTATTAGCTTGAGTGAGAACTTGAATTTTTAATTGTAATCTAAATTTAAATTCAAAGCTGATGAGTGAGTTATGTAATTTCTTTTTTTGTTATATAATTCTCAAGAAGATTTTTTGAAGTTTTATCTAATCTGAGTGTTGTGTACTTTGTTTTTTTTCGTAAAAAAACGAATAAAAAAAACGGGAATCCTTATAAATAAAGGCTTCCCGTTTTGTTGCGGAGAAAGAGGCTCCTTAGCCTTTATAATAATTCCAGTAATTACGGGACTTACATTTGATATTTAAGAACAGGGTCACCAATAGGGTCACTAAACTTTCAGAGTTTTTATTTGTAACAATAC